>JAJFTS010000016.1 GCA_021372815.1 Deltaproteobacteria bacterium
TGGCAGGCGCCATGGCGACATTCATCCTCATTTTATTTAATCATAGAAAAAATATTGCCAATTACGGAATCACTAAAACAAAAAAATGAACAAATCTTATGCCGTTTCCGGCAATGATTGACATTTAAAAGTATTTCCAACAACCGATAACTTTTTATTGTTTATTCCCTTTGATTTCTGTAAATTGCCTCATTCTCCGCTTGAAATGATGCAAACTGTCCCGGTGCCGGTATGAAAAAAAATTATGTTTTCATATTCCTGATATTGCCGGTCATGCTGGTTGTTACCGCCATGGCTTTGAAGTATGCCCGCGGGCCGTATTATGTCTGCGCCGATACCGAGCAGGACTATGTTTATCTCGTCAGTTCTCTTGCCATGGCGGAATCGAAACAGGTCTTTTATACAGACCATCCCGGCACCACTCTGCAAATTCTGGGGTCAGCCGTGCTGAAAATTGCGCATGCCCTTGATTTATCCGCGAAAGACTCTCTGTCTTTTGCCGTTCTCAGGAACCCGGAATTTTATTTGACCGTGATCAACGGAGTATTAATATCTTTAAACGCGATCCTGCTGTTTATGATCGGCCGGGTAACTTTTAATTTAACCCGAAGTGTCGGACTGGGACTCCTGCTGCAATTTTCGCCGTTTTTTTCCGGTATCCCTTTAAGGTGGGGGTTGCCTCAGGTTTCCTGTGAACCTCTTTTGATGTCTGTCAGTTTGCTGTTGGTGCTGATTCTTATCAAAATGGTTTTCAGTGAAAATCTTTCCAAATCCGCTCACCGGTATATGCTGGCTTTGGCTTTTGTTTCAGGATTTGGCATTGCCACAAAAGTAACCTTTTTACCTTTACTGATTATTCCTTTTTTGGCCTTGCCGGATCTGCGAAACAGAATTTGGTTTTTACTTTTAACGGGATTGAGCGCGATCATCTGGACCTGGCCGATCACTTCACAGTACGAGCGGATATTTCAGCGGCTAGGTCTTATTCTGACACATACGGGTAATTACGGCCATGGCTCTTCCGGGATCATAGACTTTCCCTCCCTCCAAAATGTATTTCTGAATATATTGTCAGGCTTCATGGATGATCCTTTGCTCCCGCTGATATTCTTTTTTGCCGTTTGTGTTTTGCTGATCTATCTCGGATTTTCAAAAGCGCGAAAGACAGCCTGGCAGGATACTTCTTTCAGAATTCTGGTTGCGTTAATTGCTGCGCAACTGTTTACGCTTCTGATTGTCGTCAAGCAAAATTGTGAACGCTATGCTCTGCCGGTTTTATGTCTTTCGGGATTTCTGCTGTTCCTGATATTCATTGGTTTGCAGCGACGCAACTATTTTAGTCGTTTCGATAATAAAAAAATTACGGCGGTTATCGTCGTCTTTCTTATTTTGTGCGGCGCCTGGAGATTGGTCGATATGAAAAATCTGTTCAATGACTATATTCAGGTAAAACAGGAATCGTCGGCGATGTCCCGTAAAGTGGAAAACGGGTACAAGGATTATCTGAAAATTGTCTACTATATGACACCTTCTTCCGTTGCCGCTCTTTCCCATGGCAATTATTATACCAGCCATAAGTATTTGTCGATCAGCGAGATGGAAACGCGAATTTTTTCCAAAGGTATTTATTCCGAAACACTGCAAAAAATTTACGGAGAAACTTATTTTTATAATCCCTGGAACGGTGAATTCTATACCTGGACAAAAGGTTTTCTGATCGAAGATATGATTTCCCAAAGGTACGGGAATAAGATAGTTTTTTACGGTCCGCCTATTTTTAGAAGAAATAACGACGTCATGCCTTGTATGACCGGCTCGGTTTTGCAGTTGCAGGATGTCGGGGGAGGCGTATTCGATACGATATATGTTCTTCAGGGAATCAGATTACCGGGGAAATAAATCCGCCGCAGAGATTCTTTATAATCAAATCGGGATAATCGTCCGTTTGCGGGAGAAAAGATGAACAGGATGAAAGATATTATCTTTGTCATACCCGGTGAGCATTGGGAAGGTGTGAATCCGGCGACCAACAGCCCGTCTTTGGGTGTTGCCTATTTGGCGGGAATGCTTCAAAAAAACGGTTTTTCCTGTGCGGTGCTTGATATGACCGTTTCCGGGATATCTCAGAACGATGTTTTAGAAAAAATCACGCAGGAGAAGCCTCTGGCTGTAGGGATATCCGTTAATTTATTTAACGCCAAAGCGGGGATAACTCTTTCCCGGAGGATAAAAGAGAAATATCATAACAACCTGCCGGTTATTTTCGGCGGTGCTTTTCCCACCTCGCATCCGGAAAAATTTCTTACCGAGGGACTGGCTGATTGCGTAGTGATCGGGGAAGGTGAATACACCCTTCTGGAAATTATAAGATGTTTCAAAGAAAAATCTGCCGGCGGATTATGTGAAATTTCCGGATTGGCGTATCGGGAGAAAGACCGGATTTTTTACACGCAACGCCGGGAAAGAATCCGGGATCTGGATTCCCTTCCTTTTCCGGCCTGGGGGGTATTTCCTCCTTTGAGTTTGTACAGAACACGAAGCAGGAAATCACCGGCAGCGCCGTTATTGACCAGCCGCGGATGTCCGTTCAACTGTATCTATTGCAGTAAAGATGTATTTAAATCCGAGTTCATCACCCGTTCGCCTCAAAATGTCATAGAAGAAATTGATAACTTGGTCAAAGTGTTTCACGTGCGGCAGTTGGATATTATGGATGATAACTTTACTCAAAATCGTGACCGGGCGGAGGCCATCCTCGATTTGCTGATGCAACGTCGTTATGACCTGGCGATTAATCTGCAGTTGGGTGTCCGGGCTGATTCGGTCGACGAAAAACTGCTCCGGAAAATGAAAGCGGCGGGAGTCTATAAAATCGCCTTCGGGGTTGAATCCGGAGACAGCGGTGTGCTGAAGAATATAAAAAAACAACTCGATTTGGACGTGGTTTTAAAAAACGCCCGGCTGGCAAAAAAAACAGGAATGCTTGTGTATGGTTTTTTCATGTTCGGGCTTCCCGGCGATACCTGCGCGACCATGCAAAAAACAATTGATTTGGCGATGAAGATGAATCCCCATATTGCCAATTTTGTCATCACGATCCCTTTTCCCGGCACGTCCCTGTATGATCTGATTAAACAGGAAGGGAATTTGCTGATCGATACGGCAGACGGTTTGCAGAGCGGGTTCTATAGCCAGAAAGTATTTTATGAACTGGGCGATACGAAAGCTGAAGATGTGCTGCGCTATTATAATTTAGCCTACAGATCTTTTTACGGAAGAATATCGAAAATCATGGATTTATTGTTCGGTATACGTTCGCTGTCCGAATTACGGTGGATATCGAGCACGGCGACGTCCGTATTAAGACCGCTGCTTGTAAAAAAAGCGCAATCTTTCGGAATGTCTCGTTACCGGTAATGCAGTGTCATTGGACAAATATTTTAGACGTTTCCGAAAACAACCGTTTGCAGGTTTGGGAAAGCATTTTTTTGACCGTTCTCTGAATTAGCAAACGGCATGATCACTAAATCCGGGTAAAGAATTTTTATTGACTGTTTTCGGATGAATGACGATAAACATTCAGCTGATGTTCCCGTAATATTCTCAATGCATCACGAACCCGTTCCGGTTCATCACCGATTTTCAAAAGTTCTTCATCTGTAGCTGTATCCACCCGCATGGCAATATCACGAAGTTGTGCAAAAAAAACTTTTCGTTCGGGTTGAATACGCCATTCAATTATTGAAGTAATGAGAAGTCCGGAAATAATAATGAAAAATCCCATAAAAATAACGCCTTTTAAGAGTGCTTTCTGTTTTTCATAATTGAAGAGGGTAAAGATGAATATCCACACTAGGGCAACAAGTCCATAGACACTGACACAGGTGTAACGGGAATTCATGCCGTAATCTTTGCCGAATTCAAACCGTCCCATCATCACAAATCCCAAAAAGAATAAGGTTTGTAAAATGAGAAAAAATGGCAGATACGTCCTTTCGTACATATGTGATCTGAAAAAAAGTGTCAGTGCTAATGCGTAAAGAAGCGCTGTGACCGCTCCCAGGACGACAATATGATTAAAAGAAATGTAAGAGAAAGTATAAAAGACATCAATACCGACAATACTTGAACCGAGAGCGGCGAAAAAAAATTGCAGGGCTTCTAAAGGACGGGAAAAGATATTAGCTGCAGCATTATATGCAGAAGATTCATTAGCGTTGAGTTTAAATAAATAGAGAAAAGTAAGGAATGTGAGAAACAAGCTGATCATGAGAGTGCGGAGCCAGAAGTCTTTCGTCAGATCGGCACGATTGATCATCAGATAGCACAAATAAATTATTCCCAGGGTCGGTATAAAAGACAAGTTCAGCCTTCCATTAAAGACCAGCATGGCCAGAGAAGTGAATATGAAAGCTACCGGAAGATATTCCCGTTTGCCCTTAAAGAGGAATGACTCGAGACTGATAAAACTTGCGATAAAGAACGGCAAGGCCGGTTGAAATTCCAATACACGACCGACTATCAGTCCTTCCCACTGAATGACATTAAAAATTATCAAGGCAATGATAAAAAAAGTTGCCGCAATAAATTCCGGTGAATTTTCCGGCTCCAGGCTTTTTTTGTAGTTCCGGTAAATCAGTATGGCGGAAGCCAGCATAAAAAAGGGAACCAGTAAAACAAGAATCCGGGAGTTCATGGCGAAGAATTTTATATTGACAAGTTGCAGAAGATTGTAGCCTAGCGTTCTCCCAAAATTCAGGGGATGCCAGAGTTCTTCAAAGGAGAGGCTTCCTTTTAAATAGCTTTCAATGAATCCTCCCTTGATCAGAAATATATCGTCACTGAAAACTATGTCGGTGGCTGTGCTCCATACGTATGTGAATATTAATGTGAAAGGAATCAGCAAAGACAGCAAAAGAATGATCCATGCTTTTGCTGAAGTATTTCCACCGGATAAGGATGTAGATTTATGAATCATGTTTTTTCATGTCCAAGGTTCTGCTGTTTTACGGATGTCCCTCATCGGGAGAAAAGTCCGGATTATTTTTTGCTGTTCAGTCTTAGATGGAATTCTTCCCGGGTGAAACTGTATTCCTGAGTGCCGTAGCTTTCCACGGAAAAGGATGAGCAGACGCTGCCCATCCAGGCGCACTGTTCAATATCCTTGCCGTGAACCAGACCGCTCAAAAGACCTCCCCGGTAGGAATCTCCTGCCCCCGTAGGGTCCATGACCTTTTTAACTTTGAAGGGGGGGATTTTGACTTCCTTTTGGCGCGTGGAAATCTGCGAGCCCGATTCACCCAGCGTGGTGATAATGGTTCCGGCCATGTTCAATAAATCATTTTTGTCCAATCCCGTTTTGCTGATGATCAGACTCAATTCGTAATCATTGACAATCAATATGCGGCAGCCGTCAATAGCCTGGATAAGGTCCTTTCTGTCCCACATGGGCAGGGACTGTCCGGGATCAAGAATATAACCAATTCCTTTTTCCTTGCAGACGCGCGGATAGGCGACCATATCCTCGAAGTTGCCGGGAGAAACGATAACAATCGTTTGGTCAGGATCGAGTTGGGCAAAATCCAATGTGGATTGATATTTCATCGCTCCGGGGTTGAATCCGGTAATCTGATTGTCGGCCAGATCGGTGGTGATGTAGGCGCTGGCGGTGAATTCGTCGGCGATGATTTTGATGCCTTCCGTGGAAATCCCGTTTTTCTCCAGCCATTTGAAATATCTATGATAGTCGTGGCCGATCGTGGCGCAGATGAAAGGTTTTTCCCCCATCAGAGTGAGTGCGTAGGCGATATTACCCGCCGTGCCGCCGAATTTTTCCTTCATGCCGTTGACCTGGAAGCAAACATTAAGCATGTGAATTTTATCAGGGAGGATATGATCGGAGAAGTGTCCGGGGAAATCCATAATCCTGTCGTAGGCCATTGATCCGGAAATGACAATTTTCATAAGATAAACCTTTCCAATGTGAAGCTAGCTGCGGGGTCTTATATTCATAGCAGGGTAATTTTGTTTCACAATTGAAGAATTGTATAAGTAATATTAATTTACGTGTCAATGATATTTTAAATGAATGCAGGAATCGTGTTATTGACGGTTATACATGATCATGAAAGATGATGAAGAAATATTATATAATTGACATGAAAGACCTACTTGCTTATACTTCCCTGCCTGAAAAAATCTTATCGATCAGTTTAATGCAAGGTCAAAATATATAAAGAGTTTAAAATTTATAATGAGTATCGTCATATGAAAGCCCTCTTTATAAATCCTCATAAACTTATACCCCGATCATTCTCAATTACACAGAGGTATTCCCCGCCGCTCGGATTGGCCTATATTGCCGCAGCAGTTGAAAAACAGGGATACAATGTAACAGTTATGGATTGCGTCGCTGAAGCACCCGATCATTGTTTCAGGTTTAACGGTTATGAAGATGTTTGGGCACTGGGAATCGAGTTTGATGAAATATTTAAAAATTTGGATTCAGATTACGATCTTATTGGTATGACCTGCATGTTTTCCAATAACTGGTTAATCAATCGTCACATGCTTAACTTGCTCAAGCAAAATTATCCTGAAGCATTAATTATCATAGGGGGAGAACATGCTTCGGCTATTCCTGAATATTGTTTGAATGATTGTGAAGGCCTGGATTTGGTAATAACGGGGGAGGGAGAAGAAACCATTTCAGAATTAGCCTTGCTGCTCAAAGAAGGGAGGCCCTTTAGTCATACACAAGGAATGGTCTGCAAAACGCGGATCGATGGGGAAAAAGTGATGTCATCCAACCCCAGGCGAGAAAGAATTAGAGAAATAAATTCTATTGAAATTCCGGCGTGGCATCTTTTCCCTCTGCAAAAATATTTTGATAACGATATTTCATTGGGCATTCCTTACGGAAGGACATTACCGATTACGGCTACAAGAGGTTGCCCTTACGAATGCACTTTTTGCAGCAGTACAGATATGTGGGGGACTAAATATGCCGTGCGGAATGTAGACAATATCATTTATGAGATGAAATACCTCAACACGACTTTCAATATTACCAATTTCGATTTTTATGACCTTTCTATTATTATCGACAAACGCTGGATTCTTGATTTCTGCGGGGCGATTAAGCGTGAAGGATTAAAAATCACCTGGCAAATTCCAGGGGGGACGCGAAGCGAGGCTATAACTTACGAAGTTGCCACGGCTCTTAAAGAATCCGGATGTAAGAATATTACCTATGCACCGGAAACCGGTTCGGAAAAGATGATTGCAGCAATAAAAAAGAAAATAACTCTTCCAAGAGTGCTCGACAGTATTGATCAGAGTTATAAAGCCGGTCTGGATGTAAAACTGAATGTGCTTATGGGATTCCCGGATGAGAAAATATCAGATGTTCTAAAAACGTACCTATTCCTCATCAGGGCGTCTTACCATGGAGCTACTGATGCTTCTCCATCCATATTTAACCCGTATCCCGGTTCAGCTTTGTTCAATGAATTGCTGGAAAGAAATGAGGTTGAATTATCAGATGATTATTTCAAGAAGATTGTGTTCTCACAATCCCTTCATCACATCAATAACTATAACCGGTATCACAGCAAACCTGTAATGACTTTCCTGCTGATATTCAGCTATCTGGTTTTTTACTGTTCCAATTATATCTTGCGCCCGATAAGACTATTTCGCCTGTTCGTCAATGTAGCTACGCATAATTATCAAACCCGTGGAGAATACATGTTGGGCAAAATTCTAAAGCGCATGTATGGCGTTCGGAAGGCTCCTAAACAGGGAGAAAATCACTAAGAAAATAAGTGTCCATCGTTTTGGGCGGTAATTTTTTCTTTTTTATAGAGGATTATTTACTGATAGTAATTCTAATTCTAGCGCAATTCCCGGTTGACGATTTCAGCGGCTATTTTGCGCACGTTTTTCATGGCGGCCTGTGTATCAATCGTGCGCAACTCACGGTCCTTCATCAAAATCCGGCCGTTGATAATGCTGGTTTTCACATCGGCGCCGCGCGCGGCATATACAAGCTGGGAATAAAAATTATAAAGAGGGGTAAGATGCGGCTGGTTCATGTCAATAATAATGATATCGGCTTTTTTCCCTTTTTCGATTGAGCCGATCAATTGATCCAGTCCCAGGGTTTTCGCTCCGCCGAGGGTCGCCATTTTGCAGACTGTTTGTGCATCCATGACCGTCGGATCAAGAGATGTTACTTTATGCACTTTTGCCGCCGTATCCATTTCTCTGAACATATCCAGATCGTTGTTGCTGGCGCAGCCGTCCGTTCCGATTCCGACAGTGATACCCTGGTTGAGCATTTCGGGAACGGGGGCGATTCCCGCCGCCAGTTTCATGGAGCTTTCCGGATTGTGCGAAACCTTGACACCCAGATCGGTAAAAACAGTCATATCTTCTCTGTCCAGCCAGTTGCAGTGAACGGCGACAGTCCGTTCATCCAAAACTCCCAAATCCAGCAGATGTCGTACAGGTTTTTTACCGTAGCGTTTCAGAATTGTCTCCGTCTCATCTTTGTTCTCGAGCAGATGGATCAGATATAAAATACCGGCGTCACGGGCCGCTTCCTTGACGCGGGAAAGTGTTTCCGGGGAACAGGTGTAGGGAGAATGACAGAAGTATGCCGGTGTGATCAGCGGCGCGCGGGGGAGCCATTTTTCCAAAAAAATCCGGGCAGCCGCCATCGTTTTTTCAGTGGCTCGTTTGTCCTTCATAATAAAATCGGCAAATCCCTGTCCGACAACGGCGCGCATTCCGGCGGCGCTGACCGCCTCGGCGATGCTGTCTTCAAAAAAATAGCCGTCGCAGAAAGTTGTCGTACCGGAGAGAATCATTTCCGCCATGGCCAGCGTCGCTCCGTCGTACACCATTTTTTTGTTGACGAAATGTGTTTCCGCAGGCCAGATATTTTTAGTCAGCCACTCCATTAAGGGCAGGTCATCCGCCATTCCCCGAAAGCAGACCATCGGCAGATGCGTGTGCGTGTTGACCAGGCCGGGCATCACTACACAACCGGAGGCATCGATCTTCTCTTTTGCCGGAAGGGATGCTTTTGCCGTATCTTTGATTTGATCAACGACATCAATAGAATCACCTTTTATGCCGACAAAGGAATTTTCCATAATTTCCATTTTGCCGGACATGGTCAACAGCGTTCCGCCGGTGATCACTATATCCCAGTTATTTTCCTGCAAGCATTTTCCCCCATATAAATTATTTCCAGACGAATATCATAAGCGAAACAATCTCATTTTGTTGCCGGCGCTACGGTAATTGTTGCGGTTTTGCTTCCGGATAGATTACAGGTTGCGGTCACTTCCAGTTTGTCGCCTTGTGCGGCATCCACTTTATAGGTATAGGTAAAAGGAACTTCTTGGGGCTGTGTATCATACTTATTGCTGCTGATGGTTGCGGAGTTTTTTTTGATCTCGACGTTTTTAATATGATGCAAGCCGGGAAATGCGGATTTGTGCGTGATGGTGACCGTCAGCGTCTGCGTTTTGGAATTGTATTCTGTTTTGACATCCTGCGGTGCGTTGGCGTAAGAAATTTGCGGATAAAGGAAGAAACCCATTGAAACTAATAACAACACGCTGAAAATAAATTTTGAAACTGCGGGTGTTCTTTTCATGGCGGACCTCCTTAAATTTAAGTTCAATTATAAATCAAAACGCTGCTCTTTGTAAAAGCCAAACGCTCGGACATGGCCGGAAAAAATCATCCGGGGAGTTTCGCGTCCGTCAGTTGGCCACCGATTAACCCCAAACCGGCACCACAAGCTACTGCTAAAATCGTTAGCAGTGTGATGATTTCGTAAGCTGGTGATGCCGTAAGTTGTCTGGAAAAAGTAACAAAAGCAAGGGCTATGGATGTGATCAGCAAAAGCACTCCGAGGATCATTTTCTTTTTTAAAAGAGGAGTTGTTACTTTTCGGAATCTGATTTTGCCGTCAAATAGTCCGGTTAAAAGCGCTAGAATCACAGAGAAAGGCAGAAAGAATGAAATAACTATTATGGCGTATAAATACATCCATTTAATTTCTGCATAGACAAAATGAGATAAAACCAGCAGAAGAAAAAGAGTAATAGAAAATGCCTGCGGGAAATGAACCATGATGGGGTGAAGATGAAGGCCAAGAATCAGGCGTCTTTTTGGCGATATTGTGTCGGTATAAGGTCCAAACATCTTTGCCGGCACGCCGCATGCCGGGCATACATCTTTTATCTTGCCCTCGCGGGTTACATAACCGCACGCTTTGCATCTGATGAGACTGGTCATTAGAATATCTCCTGTGCAATTTAATGACGCTCCATAATAATATATTTAAGCATCAAATAACAGTTTAAAAATAAGTTGTTGAAAAGTTATATGCAATTCGCTAGTATTTCACATCATTTAGATTTTAAAGGATAGCGCAACGACATTACCGGCCAAGTTAGCCGACAAGAACGAAATGTTGTTTACCCTTAAAATAAGGAGGTGTTATGAACGCGTTACTTCTTGCCCGCATTCAGTTCGCCTTTACGGTAGGCTTCCATTTTCTCTTTCCGGCCATGACTCTGGGCACCACCCTTATTATTCTCATCAGCGAAACAATTTATCTGATTAAAAAGGACGAGACCTACAGGAAGATAACTGATTTTCTGGTCAGGCTGCTCGGATTGATCTTTGTGATTGGCGCGGCTACCGGCATTGTCATGGAATTTTCTTTCGGTACGAACTGGTCGGGATATTCCCGTGCAGTAGGGGATATTTTCGGGCCGATACTCGCTGCTGAGGGTGTTATCGCTTTTTTCCTGGAATCGGTATTTCTCGGGGTGCTTATTTTTGCGAGAAGCAAAGTTTCTCCGAAAGTTTACTGGCTTTCGGCGCTGCTGGTTTTTATCGGCGGTCACCTTTCCGCCTTCTGGATAGTTGTCGCCAATTCCTGGATGCAGACTCCCGCCGGTTACACAATAAATGAAGCGGGGAAAATCGTTCTTGGTGATTTTAACGCCGCAGTTTTTAATCCTTCGACAATGGCCAGATTTGCTCATACGGTCATTGCTTCGTGGATAACAAGCGCGATAATGGTGGCGGGCATCGCCGGATACCACGTCAGAAAAGGACTGCACGGTGAGAGTGCCAGAACCCTGCTTAAAATAGGTATCATTCTTTTTGCGTTCACGCCTCTTCTGCAGTTAGGAGCGGGACATGTTCACGCGATTGAAGTAATAAACATGCAGCCGGAAAAGGCGGCCGCGCTGGAAGGCCATTTTAATACAACCAGGGGGGCTCCCATTTATGCTCTGGGATTTGTTGATGAGCAAAACCGGAAGACCTATGGAATTTACATTCCCAAAGGCTTGAGCTTTCTTTACAACTTTGACTGGAACTCGGAAATAAGAGGACTGAATGATTTTCCGGAAGAAAACTGGCCTCCGGTTAACTTCGTGTTTCAGGTTTATCATATCATGGTGGGCATCGGCATGCTTTTAATTGCTTTGGGACTGCTGGGGGCATATCTGCTCTGGAGAGGAAAACTTTATGAAAACAAATTTTATCTCTTTGTTCTTCTTTTTCTTATTCCGCTGCCGCATATTGCCCATGAAACGGGATGGATAGCGGCGGAAGTCGGACGCCAGCCCTGGATAATCTATAAACTGATGAAGACCGCCGGAGCTTCTTCGGTAGTGGTTACCGGGGGTGAAATAATGTTCAGCCTGGTAATGTTTTTTCTTATTTATCTTTTACTGGCGGTTATGTTTGTAAAACTTTTTATTAAAATTGTTCAAAAAGGTCCCGAAGCTTAACTTACATTAAAGGTTGAATTTTATGCCATTTCTAAATCAGAAATAGCGCTTTGAGTCAGAAATGGATTGGAGGAATAAATGGAAAATATACAAACCTATCAGGAACTCTGGTTTGTTCTTATTCTGGTATTGTTTATCGGTTACTCACTTCTGGATGGATTTGATCTGGGTATCGGAGCGCTCCTTCCTTTTCTGGGTAAGAGCAAAGAGGAAAAAGATATTTTAATCAACTCCATTGGTCCGGTCTGGGACGGCAATGAAGTCTGGCTGATTACCGGAGGAGGTGCGTTGTTCGCTGCTTTTCCTCACGCGTATGCGACGGCTTTTTCCGGATTTTACCCGGCAATGATGATGGTTTTGTTCGCTTTGATATTCCGCGCTGTTTCGATTGAATTCCGCGTCCATGATGAAAAAAAAGCGCAAATATGGGAAAAGGCTTTTTTTGCGGGCAGTGCTTTGGCGGCACTGTTATTCGGCGTGGCTCTGGGTAATGTTGTTTACGGAGTGCCTCTGGATGATAAAATGGAATTTACAGGAAACTTTTTCACTCTGCTCAGACCGGTGCCGCTTTTATTCGGCGTTACCGGTTTTGCCGCTGTTTTGCTGCAGGGGGCGTCTTACGCCGTGATGAAAACGGAAGGGAAACTGCACGAAAGATCTTTTGCCGCGCTCAAAATACTGACCTGGGTCAACTTTCTAACTGCGATTGTTTATTTTCTAACCATCGCTTTTTCATTCCCGGACGTCATAGCGAACTGGTTATTCTATCTGGCGGTTTTATTTACCCTGATGTGGCTATCGGCAATTTTCTTTTCCATTGCACATAAAAATGATTCCGCACCGTTCTGGGAATCGTCGTTTGCTTTTATAGGCCTGTGGATTGCCGTAGCGGCGGTTCATTTCCCCAACCTGATCAGAGCGAGCAATGACCGGATTTTTGATTTAACGATTTATAACAGTTCCACCGGATTACAAACGCTGAAAGTGATGAGTGTTATTGCGCTCATCGGTATGCCGGTGGTCATCGCCTACACTATTTTCATTTATCGTATTTTTAAAGGCAAAGCCAAATCATCCGACCATTATTAGCAGATCACAAGGAACCATTTGTATTCCTGCTGACATAAATAGCATGCAATAAGACGGAGAGACTGCTGATTGTGATGGCTGGCAATCCGTTTTAACCGTCGTATCGAATTCCTTTTTCAGGCTGTAAAGTTTTTTTATTGACAGGCGGGAAATGCTTGCTTATACTTTTTTACGGAAAAACAAATTCTTACCCATATCAATCAAAATAAAGGTCGAAACCGGATAAAAAATCACGAATACTCGTCAGAAAACGATATGAAAGCTCTCTTGATAAATCCTCATAAACTTCTTCCCCGATCCTTTTCACTGACCCAGAGACCTTCACCACCCCTCGGGTTGGCCTGTATTGCCGGAGCGATTGAAAAACAGGGGTATCAGGTAACGGTTATCGATTGCGTGGCCGAAGTCCCCGATCATTATTTCATCTTTAGCGATTATGAAGATATTGTAGCGCTGGGAATCGGCTTCGATGAAATGTCTGACAAATTAGATGCCGATTACGATCTCATCGGCATGAGTTGCATGTTTTCCAATAACTGGCTGATAAACCGCCACCTGCTTAACTTGCTCAAACAGCGTTACCCGGGAGCGGTGGTGATCATCGGAGGGGAACACGCTTCCGCTATTCCCGAATACTGTTTGAATGACTGCGAAGGCCTGGATGTCGTGGTCACGGGAGAAGGCGAAGAGACTGTTTCGGAACTGGCGATATTAGTCAAAGAAAAAAAATCTTTCAGCCATATAGATGGTATCGTTTATAAAGTTCGTGATCGGGGGGAAAAGATAATTTCTAATCCTCGGCGAAAACGAATCAGGGAAATAAACGCGATCGAAGTTCCGGCATGGCATCTTTTCCCTCTGCAAAAGTATTTCGATAACGATATATCATACGGCATTGCCTATGGCCGCTCGCTGCCGGTCATTGCCACAAGAGGCTGCCCTTACGAGTGCACGTTTTGCAGCAGCCCGCAGATGTGGGGCACAAAGTATACCATGCGTGATGTGGAAAATGTCGTTGATGAAATCAAGCATCTGAACACGACCTTCGGCATTACCAATTTCGATTTTTATGATCTCACCGCCATTGTTGAAAACCAGTGGATTCTCGATTTTTGCGCGGCTGTCAGGCGTGAAGGCTTGAAAATTACCTGGCAGATTCCGGCAGGGACGCGTAGCGAAGCCATAACTTATGAGGTCGCCGTCGCTCTTAAAGAATCCGGCTGTAAAAATATTACTTATGCGCCGGAAACCGGTTCGAAGAAGATGCTGACGGCGATTAAAAAGAAAATAACTGTTCCGAAAATGCTCGACAGTATTGATCAGAGTTATAAAGCCGGATTGGATATTAAGCTTAATGTCCTGATGGGGTATCCTGACGAAAGAATTTCGGATATTCTTAAAACATACTTATTCCTGATCAAGGCATCTTACCATGGTGCTACCGATGCTTCTCCCTCCATATTCAGCCCCTATCCCGGATCTGCTTTGTTTGATGAACTGCTGGAAAAAAATGAGGTGAAACTTTCCGATGATTTTTTTAAGAAAATTGTTTTTTCACAATCATTTCATCGTTTAAATAATTATAACCGTTACTACGGCAAAACTTTAATGATTTTCCTGCTTATATTGGGCTATCTGGTATTTTACGGTTCCAATTATCTTTTCCGGCCTTTAAGAATGTTCCGTTTGTTTATAAATGTGGCTACGCACAATTATCAAACACGGGGAGAATACATGTTGGGCGAAATTATTAAACGTGCAGGCAGTGTGAAATATTTTTTATAAATTCCGCCCAAAGTTGTCTGCCGTATTTTTAAAACGAAGTGAAATCATCCTGCCGCTATTAAGAGTAATTATGGACTTCCGGATATATTTTCGGGCGGATATTTCCTGTTTTCATTTTGTTGAATGAGAAAAGTGAGTGTCAAAAACATCCAGAACGCGCGTGTCTTTACGCAGGTTGTCCGGTAAACCATCCAGGGCTATCCTTACATTAAAAGAGGCTCCGCGATGATAGGTGGAAAGTTCTGCATGCACCCCGGTTTGCTGCTGCGCCTTGGAACTGTTAAAAAGCCCAATTTCTTTTTCGACGAGAGCACATTTGTTCAGCCATGTTGATGAACGGACAACGGCAAAAGCCAGACCGTCCTTTTTCCAGTGTTTTTCCCACATCCACTCGTATTGTCTTTCTAAAACAGAATCAATCCGGCGACACATGATTCTGAAATTATTCAGCGTCCCTTTGATTTCCGGAGAGTCGCCGGGAAGTGACACGAAATGAAGTTTTACCAGATCATCCAGTCCGGTATGTCCGTTAAGTCCGAGGGGAATGTGGTCCCCCTCGAATCCGATTCTCAAACTTGTTTTATCGGAGTTTGATTTCCACGGCCGTAAATCCACAATGATTGAAACACGTTTTAAAGGAAGACAAAGATTTATTCCCATCTCCTGCCTGAGGATGTTGACATATTGTTCGATGATATTGTTTGATGCCTGAATAAGAAAAGTTCTGGTTTCGTGATCCCATGTCCAGGTGAAATCTTCCTGGTCGACACAAGTCAGTTTTTCCAGAACGGATCGAAAAACGAATATCTCGGAATATGTAATATTTTTCCCGTCGGCACTTTGCGCTTTCCCCTCTCCTTCAGGATTAGCGGAAGTTGCCGGGATATCAGAGGACCCGTCTTCCGATATCTGCGGCATGAAGTTACTGTTCGATTTATTGATCTTCATAATTGTCTGTTTCATTATACGAAAGCGGTTGAAACACAGCTTCACTGCAGCGGTTTTAGCGGAAAACTTTGTGAGAGATAAGATATAACATTCCCATTCAGAAACTATAGGGAACTCATTTTTGTATGTCAAGATAATCTTGGCATGAAATATCAGGAATGCCTGAGCAAAATTAATGACGTGCCGTTGGAGCCGACGATTGGCAGAAAAATTTCAGAAGGGGGAATTATAAGTAAATGATCACGAAAAAAAATAATGGAGATTGACGAATTTCAGCGGAATTGATAAATAGCGGCGAAAGGGGTGGTTCGGTTTGTGATGTCACTTAAAACCGGATCTGAGATTATACCCGTTGAACCTGATCTGGATAATGCCAGCGTAGGGAGGAAACGTTTTCCATCTTCACCCCTTTTCGCCGGAATATGACGGAAAGGGGTTTTTAGTGAGACCCAAGCTTCAGAAACGAAGTGCACTGAAGCTTGCTGGTCGAACTATCCCCGAAGCGGAGCGTAGTGGGACCTAGGACCCAAGCTTCAGAAACGAAGTGCACTGAAGCTTGGGGCTCACTAAAGCCTGTTTGGTGGATTCGGAATATGGATTGATTGTTTTATACAATTTTCATAGAATAAATATATAAGGAGTTGGAGAACATGAAGATATCGGCAGGGGAAATTTATAAATCAGTGGAATTGATCCGCCGTCAATCGCCGGTTGTGCATAATATTACCAATTATGTGGTCATGAATAGCACCGCCAATGCTCTTTTGGCGATTGGCGCGTCTCCGGTGATGGCGCATGCGGAAGAAGAAGTCGAGGAAATGGTGAACATAGCCTCAGCCCTGGTGATAAATATCGGTACGTTGAGCGAACGCTGGATAAACGCAATGTTCAAAGCCGCCCGTCAGGCCAGGAAAAAAGGCATCCCGATTATTTTAGATCCCGTCGGCGCGGGAGCCACCTCTTACCGAACGAAAACGTCAAGGGATCTGATTGCCGGAGAACCGCCCACGATAATCCGGGGCAACGCCTCGGAGATCATGGCTCTTTATGACGACAAATCCAAAACAAAAGGTGTGGACAGCGCTTCCTCTGCGGAGGCGGCAATTGATATAGCAGGGAAGGTAAGTGAAATTTATAACTGCGTGGTCTGTGTCAGCGGAGAGACGGATTATATTGTCGATAAAGAAAAAATTGTGAAAATTAAAAACGGCCATGCGTTGATGCCCAGGGTCACGGGACTGGGCTGCACGGCTTCGGCTTTATGCGGAGCTTTTGCAGCGGTGGAAAAATCGGCCTTTGCCGCCACCGCTTACGCCATGGCGGTGATGGGGATCGCCGGAGAAATGGCCGCCGAGAGCGCCGCCGGACCGGGAAGTCTGCAAATGCATTTCCTGGATTGTCTTCATTGCCTGTGTGAAGACGACGTCAGCAGGCGTTTGAAAATTGAGGATTAATTATGCGCGGCCTGTATCTGGTTACGGATCGTAGTTTGTGCGGGAAGAAGACGCTGGAAGAAGTTATTATTCAGGCCATCCGGGGCGGTGTTGCATATGTTCAACTGCGTGAAAAAGAAATCACAACGGCTTCTTTTGTGAGGGAAGCCGAAGCCATTAAAAAAATTCTGAAACCGTATAAAGTCCCGCTGATCATTAATGATCGCGTTGATGTGGCTTTGGCCAGCGGAGCCGAAGGAGTGCATATCGGACAGGAAGATATGCCCTATGAAATGGTCCGCGGACTCATGGGACAAAAGGCGATCATCGGCCTGTCGGTGGAAACATGGGAAGATGTCGAAGCCAGCCAGAAACTTGATGTGAATTATATCGGTGTCAGTCCGGTTTTCCCCACGCCGACAAAAACCGATACGAAAGGCGCGTGGGGATTGGAGGGGCTGGCTAGAATAAAAGCTTTCAGCAGGCATCCGCTGGTGGCGATAGGCGGACTAAATGAATCGAATATCAGAGATGTTGTGAAAGCCGGCGCGCAATGTGTTGCCGTCGTGTCGGCTGTTTGCGCTTCTTCCGATCCGGAAGCGGCCGCCCGCAAAATAAATGAAATAATCAATTCTGCTCTACGGTAACGCCGGGGAAAGCGGACGCCTGATGTGTAAATAAACAACCATGGAGAGGCGGCTCCCGCCTTATTTTTTGGCGTCTTCTTCCTGTCTTCTTTTAATGGATGCCAAGGCTCTTTTGGCGGCGTATTTAATCTCTACCGGATAAGACCTAAGACCTAAAAAAGATTTTGATCCGGCAATTTCGGAAAGAGTATCTATTGCTTCAGGAGAGCCGATGGCTCCCAGGGCGTCGCAAATTTTTTGCTGCAGAGATATCTGTTCTTCCCTGGCAAGTGACAACTTGCTTTTAAGCATATCCAGAAGATTAGGCACGGCTTCGGTACATCTTATTTTACCGAGTGTTTCAATGATGTTGACTTTTAATTCTTCGTCAGCTTGGGGCAAAACGGAAAGAAGCAAAGCCCCCCTCTGATTTTTCCCTATCTGGCTGATGCTTTTCAACGCCTCCATCCGGACTTTGTCGTTTTTATGAAGTAAAAGAGGCTGAAGAATATAGGCGCTTTCTTCATTGCCGATATGGCCTAAGATGTACGCCAGATTGCGCAGGTAGTACCAGGGGGAGTTTATATTGCTGATCCGTTCTTTAATGGCCGGTATCGCCTTGTATCCCAGCCGGCGAATAAGATGAATAACGCGAACGCGTTCATCGCTGTCGGTGATATCCTTTACCATATCAAGCAGCTTGTTCAGTATAATATCGTCGAATTTGGCAAGAATGTGAGCGGCCTCGGTTGCTTTATGTTTCTCGTTTGTATTGAGCTCTCTAAAGAGAATCTGAATATTGTCCTGTGAAGCCAGTTCCTCGAGGACTTCCCGGGAAACCTCCCGAACTTTATTTTCTTTCTTGATCAGCCCGGTATGAATATCACTGAAAACATCCAGAATCGGGATGGCTTCGGCAAATCGTTCCTGAAGGATAAAATTTTGAAGAAGCCTCTGCAGGCTGTAGCATACTTTTTTGTATGCAGGCGTCGCCATTATTTCCAGCTTGATCCACTCCACCAGTTTTCCGGACAGTTTTTTGAGCAGATTTATTTGTTCGTCGGGGGCAAGGGATTCAATAATCCTGGACAGTTCATTGGATGAATAGAAGCGTGTTTCGGCATTTTCATTGAACAGCTTATCCGTCAGGCGGATAATGTCAGCGCTGCCGGGTCGATCGTCGGGTCTATCGGAGGATGAGTCGCCTGGCTCCTGAGGTCTGCTGGGGATAGTTTCTTTGTCTTTATCCACGGCCACATATACTTTTTTATCAAGATAAATATGTGCGATTCTATTTTCCTGCATGAGCTTGTGCAGACCGCCTTCGCTGACGGTTGACTCCGGTCTTTTCGAGAACAACTTTATAAAGGAATAGAGTTCTTCTTTTGTCAATCCCTTGTCGAAAAAAATGTCTTTGATTCCCAGATTAAGAAGTATATCCAGCAGAGTCGAGACATGAATGGTTTCCTGATCTTTCTGACTCAAAAGTTTTCCGCGGAGCAGAGCTTTTTTTTCTGATTCAGCAAAAATAAAGGGAGATTCCATTCTTAATATTTCCTGGAGCAGCTGATAAAGCCTTTCGATGGAATTTGCGATCGTGGGACTGGCGGGTGGATACAACTGTACGTTTTTGATGGCCGTGTGCATGAGAACAAGCGCGTCCATAGCTTTTAGTTGCAAATCTATATCCGCCATTATTTCCTCCCGGTAATCAGACTGGTCCTGCTGAAAAAGACTTGAAGTTAAATACTCACAAAAATCTTATTGAAATATGCTCTTTCATGCTTCAGTAAATATATAAAAAAAGAGCGGCGGAGTGTCAAGGGAAAAGACGGAAAGAATGAGGTAATCATTGCTGAAAACGTTATTGTGAGACTCAAATTTCAAAAACAACTACCCTAAAGGGCACTATAGGTGCATTGAAATTTGTAAGTCGTAGTGAGTCCCAAATTTCGGAAGCTAAGCGCATAACCTAACGGTCATCTACGACTGAAACTTGCAGGCCGAATTATCCTGTATAAGCATGGATATAATACCCCGCAGTTTACTGCGGAATTGTTTCCAAAGCTTGCCTTGGGGTCCATACCCGTGATATTCACCAATTTTCCTCAACACAAACTCCTCCGTCAGGACAAGGGGCGGGTATTTTTATGCGGTTAATAAATTCTTCTTCCTTATCTTTGGGCAGTAATTCGAAAGAAGTCATAACATTCGGTGGTATTGAACGCAGTCTGCCTGTTCTGGCGTCGACAAAAACCCAGTCTGTCTCGCCGTCGACGAGAACGGCTCTATCTTCGATACGAATGATTCTGTATTTCCTCAGAGATTTTACGCGGCGGAAGTTGGACACCCAGGTCAAAACAGCAATATTTTCTCCGGCAAATGCGGGACGTAAATATTCGATATGATGGGTCCGGACAACCCAGGTTGCTCCTGCGGCTATGGTGGCTTTGGTGCATCCCTGAATATCCGAATGAAGAACGGCGGCGTCCTGCATCCAGCGTAAATATTCGATATTGTTCACGTGGCCGTTTACATCAACGGCGTTTTCAGGAACGGTTAATGCGTATTGGTAAATTTGCGGCATTTTGTCTCTTTTTCTCCTTAATTTAGATGAATAATTAATTGACACAAATTACATTTTAATATTTATATTACCACATATTATTTTGCAATAATCAGTGATGAAAAATACGGCAAAGTCTGCCGGTAAAAAAATATTTTTCTAGGAAAAGGAGTACAACATGAGCAAAGCAAGTCTTGATTCTTACTACACTAAACCGAATAATCTGGTTGATTGGTTCGAGGAGAGCACGAAGAAATTCTCCTCCAATGAGTTGTTCGGTATCAAAAACAAAAAAACCAACCAATATGAATGGGTAACCTTCGCTCAGGTAGCCGAACGCGTGAACAATCTGCGCGGCGCTTTGAATAAGCTGGGGCTGAAAAAAGGCGAAAAGGTCGGCGTCATCGTCGGCAATTCGGTGGAATGGTTTGTTTGCGAACAGGCCACGCATGGCCTGGGTGGTGTTTTTGTCCCCATGTACGAAAAAGAACTGCAAAAGGTTTGGCAATATATTATTAAGGATTCAGCCATTAAATATCTTTTTGTCAGCACGCAAAAAATCTATGATACGATAAAAAGTTTCGATATCTCAACTTTAAAAGATGTATTTATTCTATTCGGTGAGGGAGAAAAAACGCTTGCGGAATTGGAGAAAATGGGCAAAGCCAATCCCGCTCCGTCCTACAAACCGCACTGGTCGGAGACAGCGGTTATTATTTATACGTCAGGAACCACCGGCGATCCGAAAGGCGTGCTGCTGTCTCACGGCAACTTGACGCACAACTCCAGAGTGTCTTATGAGACCTTCAATGTGGGGGTGCACGAGATCGGTTTGAGCATACTTCCCTGGGCGCACAGTTTTGGCTTGACCACTGATCTCCATCTCTTTATCTATGCCGGTTGGCAACTTGGACTTGCCGAATCCGCCGACAAGCTCCTGATCAATTTCAGCGAAATCAAGCCCACACACATGAATGCCGTGCCGCGCGTTTTCAACATCATTTACGACAAAATCCAACAGAGTGTAGCCGCGGATCCGGAAAAGAAGAAAATCTTTGACGCCGCGGTGGCCGAGGCCGTCAAAAACAGGGATCTGAAAGAAAAGACAGAAGAATTTAAATTCTATGACGCTGTGGCCTTTTCCACGGTTCGGAACATTTTTGGCGGACAGTTAAAACAGGTGGTGAGCGGCGGGGCATTGATCAAACCTGAGATCGCTTTGTTTTTCAGCGATGTCGGCTTACCCACCTATAACGGCTACGGTCTATCGGAAACATCGCCCGTCATTTCCAATAACGGGCCCAAGCGGGGTAATAAATACGGCACAGTCGGCAAGGCTTACAAGGACACGAAGATAGTTATCGATAAATCCAATGTCGGAGCAGACAGCCCGGATGGTGAAATCGTTGTCTACGGCGCGCAGGTTATGCAGGGTTATCATAACAAACCGGAAATCACCAAAGAGGTGATGATGCCCGATACCTGGAACGGTTTGCCTGGAATCAGGACGGGAGACCGCGGCTGGCTTGATGAAGACGGTTACCTGCATATTACCGGACGCTTCAAGGATGAATACAAACTGGAAAACGGCAAGTACGTTCATCCTGAATCCATCGAAAACGAGATTAAGCTTCTGCGCTACGTATCCAATGTTATTGTCTACGGCGAAGGTCGTATTTTTAATGTGGCGCTGGTTGTTCCGGATTTTGAGTCTCTCAAAACCGATTCTAAAACCGCTGCCTGGGCGCAGGGTACACCTGAAGAAACGATTGCCAATAAGGAGTGTACTGATTTCATTTCTCAGCAGATTACCGAACATTTGCGCAAGTCTTTCGGCGGATATGAAATTCCCCAGAAATTCCTTTATATCATAGAGGACTTTTCCGTGGACAACGGCATGCTGACCCAGACCCTGAAACTGAAACGCCGCAATGTCATGGAAAAATACGGTGAGAGACTGCGTGCTTTGTATGATAATGTATAATTTGCAGAGAATTAATGAGTTGATCAATGAAAAATGAAAAAGGTATTTCAACGTGGGCTGTAATTTTGATCATTGCGCTGCTGATCGGCGCCGCTGTTTTGTGGTCCAGGTATTTTGCCAAGCCGATGGCCACGGTCATGACGGGCGGAGCCCAGCAGGCGCAACCGGCTATTGAAAAAGCGCATCAGGCTTCTGACGCGGTAAGCCGTGCCAATAAAATTGCTGAGGAAGCGGCGAAGAAAGTTGGCGAAGATCCCGGAAAACAGCAGGAGTGATTTCCAAAGTAAAATACTGGTCATAAAAAAATCAGAGGCCAATGGCCATTGGCCTCTGATTTTTGTTTATACTGCCCGCTTTACGCCAATACCGGCGGCGATAATTTACTGAGAGTTGTTTTTTCCCCGTTCCCCGGACGCGGTGGCCGTTATGAAGCGGCCTTCGTCTCGCTGCGGGAGATCCCCTCGTTGTCCTCACTCAAACCTGATGAGATAAGATTCCTTTTGCGGAGAGATTCATAGTAGAAATTGGAAACGGACAATGCCCGCACCGCCTGTTCCGGTGATTCGAAGATGGGAATGCGGTGTTTGGCGCGAATGGCAATGGACTTGGCAACCGCGTTCGGCGTGTAAATGGCCGCGGGTTTATTGTAATGTTTGCACATTTTTAAAAGCTCCAGAAGCGTGTCGATTACAAAAGTCTGCCAGACACTCAGGAGCGGCAAAAGGCCGTCCACCTCATCCGCGGAAAGAAGAATCTCGAAGATATCGAGATAAGTCTGGGGCGGAGCCGGGCCGATATCCACGGGATTTTTGATGTTGAAAACCTGTCCCGCTTTTTGCAGTTTTTCCTGCGTCTGCGGTTTCAGGCGAACTACCTGCAAACCTGCTTCTACCAGCAGATCGGCGCTGATGCTGCCGAAAGCTCCTGAATTCGTAAACATCGCCACCCGTTTTCCCTTCAAAAGAGGCATTTCCGTGAACATCTTGGGCAGGGAGTGAAGTTCGTCAATGGATTGGAGCCGGATGATTCCCGCCTGTCTACAGGCGTTCTCGAAAATCAGATCATTGTTTGCCATTCCCGCCGTATGAGACATTGCGGCCATGACGCCTTCCTGCGTGCGGCCAACTTTGTAGATCAGGACCGGCTTGCGCGATTTTTGGGCGGCCTCCATAAGTTTGCGGCCTTTGTCCACGTTCTCCAGATAGATGCCGATGACTTGAGTTTCGTCGTTTTGAAAGTAATTAATCAGGTCAGCCTCATCGACGTCGCTCTTGTTGCCGATGCTGACCACTTTGTTGATGCCAACAAGATCGTAATAAAGGGATTCCATAACCAGCACTGCAATACCGCCGCTCTGGATGATATAGGACATAGTGCCCGGGGTTTCAAATATCTGTCTCATCTCAACCAGGCTGGGATTGACGCCGTAAAAACAGCAGAATTTTGTGCGGGTGTCCAGTGTTCCCAGGCAGTTCGGTCCCATGATGCGGATGGAGTTTGCCTTGGCGATATCATCGATTTCGCGCTGCATCTCCTTGCCGGTTTTTCCGCCTTCGGAAAAGCCGGCGCTTTCGATAATGATCCGCTTGATTCCCTTCTGCGCGCAATCCCTGATGATCCTGGGGACGTTTTTTGCCGCCACAATAATGACCGCCAGCTCCGGTATTTCGGGAATATCCATAACCGAAGAATAACCGGCACAGCCGTTGACCGTTTCCCCTTTGGAATTAACCGTGTAAACAGCTCCTTTGTACTGAAGATAATCCTTCAGCATGTTACAGATCGTTGCCCCCAGATTGAAAGCTGTGTTGGAGGCGCCAATGACAACAACCGATTTCGGATCGAAAAATTTTTCCATATACTGCTCACTTTGAATAAAGTATTTTGACGTAATTCACTATTCAAATCGTTTGTTTTTTGTCAAGAGAGAAAAATGTTTTTTCCCGCCGGATGATCATTTATGCATAATAACTTAAGTATTTATGATAAAAGAGAAAATAACACCCGAAGGAGCTTGGCGCACGGGATACGAGAAGATGGCTTTTACGGCAGGGGTGCTTCGCCGAAAAATTTATCTTGACAAATATATTTTGTTTCATTAAGTATTGCACCATTAAAAATAGGATTTTCACGATGGACAGAAAACTGGATGTAAATATTAATTTTTATGGTTATTGGTTTTATACTTATATTACATCGGTCTGCCCGTCGCTGAGGAGGACTCGTTAAGGTAAATTAAACCAAACGGCCATGGGTAGATCGAAACCGCCCATGGCCTTTTCTTTTTTGAGGCCGGGGCGGTAAAGATGCTCCGGCTTTTTTAATTTTCAGGAGGAGAAAATATGATTATTGTCATGAAAAATCATGCAACAGAAAAACAAATCGAAGATGTGGTCAAATGGATTGAATCCGTCGGATATAAAGCGCATCCTTCCATCGGCGTGGAAAGGACGATCATCGGGGCAGTCGGGGATAATCGGGGGAAGGATGTTCTCAAGTATGCCGAATCGCTGCCGGGTGTGGAAAAGACAATGCCCATTTTAAAACCCTACAAACTGGCCAGCCGGGAAGCGCACGAGGGCAATACCGAAGTTGCCGTGGGCCAGGTTAAAGTCGGCGGGCCGGATTTTGTGGTTATTGCCGGTCCCTGCGCGATTGAAAGCGAAGAACAATTGCTGGAATCCGCTTATGTTGCCAAAAAGGGCGGCGCACAGATTTTGAGAGGCGGCGCCTATAAACCGCGCACATCACCGTACAGTTTCCAGGGCATGGAGGAAGAAGGATTGAAATTATTAAATCAGGTCAGTGCGCGAACGGGTCTGCCGACGGTTACCGAGGTGGTTAATCCGGCTGATGTCGATCTGGTGGAATCTTACGCCGATATGCTGCAAATCGGTGCGCGCAATGCGCAGAACTTCGCCCTGCTCAAAGAAGTCGGCCATTCGCGAAAGCCGGTGCTGCTCAAGAGAGGCATGATGACCACCATCGAGGAACTGCTGATGGCGGCGGAATATATTCTTTCCGAAGGCAACCCCAATGTCATTCTCTGTGAACGCGGCATCCGGACGTTTGAAACGGCTACCAGAAATACTCTGGATTTAAGCGCTGTTCCGGTATTAAAAGGTCTGACGCATCTGCCGGTTATCGTTGATCCCAGTCACGCAGCCGGTAACTGGAGGTATGTAATACCGTTGTCACGGGCGGCGGTCGCCGTAGGCGCGGACGGCATCATAGTGGAAATTCATCCCGAACCGGAAAAGGCGGTTTCCGACGGCGCTCAATCGCTAAAGCCGGAAAAATTCTATCAGATGATGGAAGAATTAAGAGCGATTACCGCAGTAATGAGACACTAAAGTTATAAATACGGAAAGGAAGTAAAAACATGCGAACGGTAAAAGTTAACCTGGATAAGAAAAGTTTATCCTCTTACGAGATCCGCATTGGTAAAGATATATTGGACCGGATGGTGCTGCTTATAGCCAAGAATCATAAAGCGGGACGTTATGTGGTGATTACGGACGATTGTGTCGGCGGTTTTTACGGGAAAAAATTTCTTGCCGCTTTGAAAGATATGGGGGCTGTCGCGTCTTTGATTGTTTTTCCCGCCGGTGAATCCTCCAAAAATATTAATACCGTCCTGGATATTACGGGGAAACTGATCGAGGGGGGAGCCGACCGGGAAACCTGTCTTATCGCTCTGGGCGGCGGCGTTGTCGGAGATATTGCCGGTTTCGTCGCTTCCGTATTCATGCGTTCGGTTCCCTATATTCAGATTCCCACAACGCTGGTCGCGCAGGTGGACAGCAGCATCGGCGGCAAGACGGGGATTGATCTTCCTTACGGGAAAAATCTTCTGGGGACTTTTTATCAGCCGGCCGCTGTGTTTGCCAGCCTGAGTTTTCTGGAGACATTGCCCGAAAAAGAATTCAACAACGGGCTGGCGGAAATTATTAAATACGGAGTTATTGACGACGAAAAAATGTTTCGCACTCTGGAAGACGGCATAGACGCCGTCAAAGCCAAAGACCAGAAAATTTTGCTGAATCTTGTGGAAAGCTGCTGTCAGATCAAGAGGTCGATTGTTGAAATTGATGAAAAAGAGCAGGGATTGCGACGCATTCTTAATTTCGGCCATACGCTGGGACACGCCCTGGAGACAATTTCCAAATTTACCATCACCCATGGTGAAGGCGTGGCTCTGGGGATGATCGCTGCGGCGCGCATTTCCGAAAAAATGGGCTATCTGAAAAACGGCGAAGCGGGGCGCATTGCGGCGCTTATCCGTCAGGCGGGGCTTCCCGTGAAAATACCGAAGTCTCTGGACGGTGAAAAGATTATTGCTCAACTGAGGATGGATAAGAAGAAAAAAGACGGCATTATTCATTTTGTTTTGTTGAAAAAAATTGGTATGCCTTTCATTCATGCGAACATCGAACACAAACTTATTGCCGCAGTGATTGAGGAGATGAAATAATGAAACCGCGCCGGCTGGAAATTTTAAGAGGAAAAATGAAGGATAAGGATAGAGATATTGTCCGGCTTTTAAATGAACGGGCGCAGATATCCGTCCAGATCGGGAGGGTGAAAGGTGAAGGCGGAATGCAGGTATACGATCCGGCGCAGGAAGCGAAGGTTCACGATTATCTGCAGGAGCTGAATCCCGGACCGTTGCCGCCCAAAGCGTTGTCGACGATTTTCCGGGAAATTATTTCCGCGTCGCGCGATTTGCAGAAACCGATGACCATTGCTTTTCTGGGACCGGAAGCTTCATTTTCCCATTTGGCGGCGCGTCTGCATTTCGGCGAATCCAGCCTGTTTTTCCCGCAGACGGGAATTTCCCGCGTTTTTGATGAAGTGGAAAAGGGGGCGATTGACTGGGGGGTCGTGCCCGTGGAGAATTCTCTGGAAGGTTCTGTAAACGTTACACTGGATCGTCTGATTACAACTCAACTGAAAATCAGGGCGGAGATTTATCTGCGGATCAGCCAGTGTCTTATTTCACCGGCTAAAAGCATGAAAGACATTAAAAGGATTTATTCCCATCCGCAGGCGCTGGCCCAGTGTCAGGTCTGGTTGAGAACGAATCTGCCCAATTGCGTTTTGAATGAAACGGAAAGCACTGCCGCGGCGGTGCAAATGGTGCGGGGAAAGAAAAATGAGGCTGCGATAGGCAGTTCGCTGGCGGGAAAGATTTACGGCGTAAATCTGCTGGCGGAAGGCATTGAGGATAATTCCTCCAATATGACGCGTTTTCTGGTTATCGGTCGGGGAGGGAACGACGTGACGGGCGATGATAAAACGTCTCTGATTTTTGCGACGTCCCATTCCCCGGGCTCGCTGCACAGCGCGTTATCGTCCTTTGCCCGGCGAAAAATTAATCTGGCGAAAATAGAATCGCATCCCGTAAAGGATAAATTATGGGAGTACAGTTTTTTTGTGGATATGATCGGACATGTCACCGACAAACACGTAAAAAGCTGCCTGCGGGAATTGAAGAAGAAAACCACGTTTCTGAAAATACTGGGTTCATACCCGAAGAGTGAAGGCACGCTATGATCTGCATTCCCGTTACGTCCCGCACGAACAAAGAAGCCTTGCACGCCGTAAAAAGAAGCTGCCGGTCGGCCGATTTTATCGAATTGCGAATGGATTTGATCGGGGGAAAGCATCTCGCGAAATTGATGGACACCGCCCGCAGTGAATCCCGTTCGGTTAAAATAATCGTCACCTGCCGGAAAAAGGAAGAAGCGGCCCGAAGCGGAAAAGCGGCGCGTCCCCAAAGCGCTGTGAAAAATAAAGATGAGAAAATGGCGCTGCTTAAGGAAGCGGTTGAACGGGGCGCTGATTTTATTGATATTGAACTGGCGGAAGGAAATGAGGCCATCAATGAACTGAAAACCTTATGCGCCAAGAAAGGCGGCAGGACAAGGATCATCATTTCCTATCACGATGTTCGGGAGACCCCGCCGCTGACAAAATTAAAAGAGATATTTCATCAGTGCGAGCGTTACCGGCCGGCCGTTGTAAAAATAGTGACCACGGCAAAGACCTTCGAAGATAATTTGACGGTGTTGAATCTGATTCCTTATGCGCGGAAACGTTCTCAAAAAATAATTTCCCTGTGTATGGGGGATAAAGGCGGTGTCAGCCGTGTTTTCGCACCTCTCCTGGGCGGTTATTTGAGCTTTGCCACGTTGGAGAGGGAAGCGCAGTCTGCGCCGGGACAGTTTACAGTTCATACAATGAAGCAGCTTCAGAAGTTGCTCGACGGCAAATTTACGGAGCCTTTGAGTCCCGTCGTGTCTTTGCGCCGGTTGCCGCCGAAAAATTTTGTCCTGCTCGGCAATCCGGTGGGGCAGAGCCTCTCTCCGTTAATGCACAATGCGGCTTTAAAAAAAATGGGCATTGAAGAAAACTACAGCGCCTGCTGTGTTCAGAATATCGGCGGCGCGCTGGAGGGTTTGCGGGGAATGAATATCCGCGGCGCCAGCGTTACGATCCCGTTCAAAGTAGCGGTGATGGAATATCTGGATGATATTGACGACGATGCCCTGGCCATCGGAGCGGTCAACACCATTGTCAACGACAACGGCCGTCTGATCGGCTACAATACGGACTGGACCGGTTTGATGCTGACGCTCAAAAAAGCGATAACCATCAAAAATAAAACTTTTGCCGTCATCGGCGCGGGCGGGACGGCGCGGGCGGCGGCCTACGGAATAATCAGGGAAGGCGGCTTACCTGTTATCGTTAACCGCACAGCGGAAAAAGGGAAATTTCTTTCCGAAAAGTTGGAATGTCCTTTTTATCCTCTTTCCCGAATGGATAACATTAAGGCCGACGGCCTGATTAATACCACGTCCGTGGGTATGTATCCGCACATGGATCAATCGCCGGTGAAGGAGGAGGTGCTGGCCGGATACAAATATGTGATGGATGTTATCTATAATCCGCTGAAGACAAAACTGCTGCGGGAGGCCGAAGCGCAGGGATGTTGCATATTTTCCGGTGCGGATATGTTTGTTCATCAGGGCGCTGAACAGTTGAGGCTATGGACGGGCATAGAGCCGCCGCGTGCGTTGATGAAAAAAATCATCTTTAAGAGGTTGACAAAAAGTGAATAAGAGCGACGCTCATTTTAAAGAATCGAATGCGACGGTTCGTGTTCCCGGCTCCAAGAGCTTAAGCCAGCGGGCGCTGGTTGCGGCCGCGTTGGCTCAAGGCGATTCCGTCATCAGCAATGTGCTGGTTTCTCAGGACACCATGTATCTCATCGGCGGATTAAAGGCATTGGGCGCAAAGATTGTCCCCGTGGAAAACGGTTTTTCTGTTTCCGGCACGTCCGGTAAATTAGTCAACGGCGGCGAAGAATTATTCCTGGGCAATAACGGCACCGCTCTGCGATTTCTTACGGCGCTGGTCTGTCTGGGAAAGGGAAGATATGTTTTAACCGGCGAAAAACGTCTCTGTGAAAGGCCGGTCGGAGCCTTGGCGGACGCCCTCGGGGAAATGGGTGTCGATATCCGTACTCATAACAATTGTCCGCCGGTGGAAATAAACGCCAACGGGCTTGCCGGCGGCAGAGTGATGCTGAAGGATATAGAAAGCTCGCAGTATGTGTCAGCTCTGCTTTTGTGCGCGCCCTACACGCCGAAGGGGATAGATCTGACTTTACAGGGAGAAGTCGTATCGACTCCCTACATTGATTTGACCATTGCCGTGATGAACGATTTCGGCGCGAAAATAACAAAAACAGGAAAATATGAATACCGTGTTGCCGCCGGCGAAATTTATCAGGGACGCAAATATGACGTAGAAGGGGATGCCTCCAGCGCTTCGTATTTTTTTCTGGCGGCGGCTGTGTTGAAAAAAACAATCAGAGTCGAGGGAATCAGTCGGCAAAGCAAACAGGGAGATATCCGTTTGCTGAGTATTCTGGAAGCACTGGGCTGTAAAATAAGATCGGAAGAGAACTGGGTGGAAATAACCGGGAAGGATCTGGCGAAAGGCGATTTTACTTTCGATCTCAACGATATGCCGGATATGGTGCCCACTCTGGCGGTTTTGTCCGCTTTCCGCGAAGGACAGACGATGATCGACAATGTCGCTCATTTAAGAATAAAGGAAAGCAATCGTCTGGCGGCTGTGGTCGCGGAACTCAACCGCTGCGGCATTGAGGCGCGGGAGATGCCGGAAGGCCTTGTGATTCAGGGCGGAAAATTTCATCCTGCCATTATCGAAACCTATAACGACCACCGGATGGCCATGAGTTTTGCCATAGCCGGTCTTGTTGTCCGCGGTATTGAAATCAGCGATAAAAAATGCGTTAATAAGTCATTCCCCGGGTTTTGGGAGGAATTGAAAAAGTTATGAAAGTTGTTTTAATCGGCTACCGGGCGACGGGAAAGTCCACCGT
>JAJFTS010000019.1 GCA_021372815.1 Deltaproteobacteria bacterium
TACTGGCCAAGGCACTGGATATGAGTATCGGATTAAGGGTAAGCCCTATGGAAGAAGAAGTGGGATTGGATATCAGTTCTCACGGAGAAAGATCGTATTCGTAAAAAAATATAAATCGGAGATTTTGTCATGCTGAAAAAAGTCGAAGCCATTATTCGCGAAGACAAAGTGAACGATGTCATGACCGCTCTTAATGATATCGGTATTGTCGGTATGAATATGTTTGAGGTGCGGGGTCATGGCCGCCAGGGCGGCGTTCAACTGGTCGGACGCGCCGGCGCCTATCAGGTCAACCTGCTTCCCAAAATACAACTTAATATTGTTTTGAACGAACGCAATCTGGAGGCGGCTCTTGAAGCGATTCTTAAATCAGCATATACCGGTCAGACAGGTGACGGCATTATCTTTGTTACACCGGTGGAGGATGTCATTCGCGTCCGCACGCGCGAGCGTGGACCGGAGGCAATGGCCTATCCGGGTGATATAGACGAAAGAAGAAAATAATAAAACAGAAAGTCTCTTCCGTTAATCAAGTATACTGCTCCATGAATTCATCGGATGGGGCAGTATTTCGAAACCCCAGATTTTGTTCATAGCTTTTAAAATTATTTTACCCTCTCTTGACATTGCCCATATATTGTGGTTTATAGTTCAAATTCACACAATATATAGTGTCCTAATCGTTTAATCTCTTTAAAGTTAAAAGGATTTCAGCTTAATGGAAAAGAAAAATTTTACCCCCGTCATCCCCGAATTAACCAAGAACGCCATTACAGTTCTGGAACGACGATATTTAAAGCGCGATAAAACAGGAAAAATTCTGGAAACACCTGAGGAAATGTTTCGCCGCGTGGCGGATACCATAGCCGCCGCTGACAAGAAATTTAATAAGAAAGCGGACACGAGTAAAGTTGCCGAAGAATTTTATGCTATGATGGCTACGTTGGAATTTATCCCCAATTCGCCGACTTTAATGAATGCCGGGCGCGAACTGGGACAGTTATCCGCCTGTTTTGTTCTACCCGTAGGCGATTCCATGGAGGAAATATTTGATGCCGTGAAATACACCGCGCTGATCCACAAGTCGGGAGGCGGCACCGGCTTTTCTTTTTCCCGTTTGCGTCCCGCCAACGATGTTGTTTTAACAACAACCGGTATTTCCAGCGGACCGATATCATTCATGCGTGTTTTTGACGTCGCTACGGAAACCATCAAGCAGGGCGGCACGCGGCGCGGCGCCAACATGGGCATTCTGCGGGTTGATCACCCGGACATCATGGATTTCATCATGTGCAAGGCCGATAAAAAGCAATTGAATAACTTCAATATTTCCGTCGGTCTGACCGAAATCTTTATGAAAGCAGTCGAAAGAGACGAAAATTATGCCCTGATTAACCCGCGAGACAAACAGATTACCGGATACCTCAACTCGCGCAAAGTTTTTAACCGGATTATCAATCAGGCCTGGGAAAACGGAGAACCGGGCATTGTCTTTCTTGACCGGCTTAACCGTGACAATCCGACGCCGCAGATGGGTGAAATCGAGTCAACCAATCCCTGCGGGGAGCAGCCGCTTCTTCCTTACGAGTCCTGCAATCTGGGTTCTATCAATCTGGCCAAAATGGTGAATGGTGGTAAGATCGAATGGGCAAGACTGAAAGAAATAGTCCACCTGGCTGTACATTTTCTGGATAATGTTGTCGAAGTCAACAAATATCCTTTGCCGCAGATTGCCCAGATGACCATGGCCAACCGCAAAATTGGATTGGGTGTGATGGGATGGGCGGACATGCTGATTAAGCTGGGAATTTCCTACAACACGGATGAGGCGATTGATCTGGCCGAAAAAGTGATGAAGTTCATCAATGAGCAGGGACACAGCGCATCACAGGATCTGGCCAAAAAGCGTGGTCCCTTCCCCAATTTTAAAGATTCCATCTATGATAAAAAAGGACAGCCACCGCTGCGGAATGCCACAATAACCACCATCGCTCCCACTGGCACCATATCGATTATCGCCAATTCTTCTTCCGGTGTCGAACCGATTTTTGCCGTTTCTTATGTACGCCAGGTTATGGACAATGACATTCTGGTGGAAGTTCATCCCTACTTTGAAGCTCTGGCCAAAGAAAGGGGATTCTACTCGCCGGAATTAATGCAGCGTATTGCCGAGCATGGAAGCATTCACGATATGGAAGAAATTCCTGAAGATATACGCAATTATTTTGTCACCGCGCATGAAATTTTGCCGGAAGTACATATCAAAATGCAGGCTGCGTTTCAGAAATACACCGATAACGCCGTCAGTAAAACCGTTAATTTTAAAAAAGATGCGACCGTACAGGATGTGGCTCGGGTTTATGAGCTGGCCTATAAACTGAATTGCAAGGGCGTTACAATTTATCGGGACGGGTCCAGAGATCAGCAAGTTTTAACCAAGGGTAAAAAAGAAGAAACGACCGTGCATGAGGATACCGATCACGGAAAACAGGTGACAAAGCGTGAACGTCCGAAAATCCTGAAAGGCTGGACCTATCAGATGCAGACCGGTTGTGGACCGCTTTATATTACAGTCAACGAAGACGACAAAGGCCTGTTTGAACTGTTCACCACGATGGGGAAATCAGGCGGATGCGCGGCATCCCAGAGTGAAGCCATCGGACGCATGGTATCGCTGGCATGGCGCAGCGGCCTGTCGTCTCGTCAGGTCATTAAGCAGTTGCAGGGCATTTCCTGTCATTCGCCATCCGGCTTTGGTGAAAACAAAATCCTGTCCTGTGCCGACGCTGTGGCCAAGTCCATTCAATCACATATCGAAGCCAACGGCGGAAAAGTGCAGCACGAAAAAATCGTATTCCGCAAAGGCGCCTGTCCGGACTGCGGCGGTATTGTTGAACATGAAGGCGGTTGCGCTGTTTGCCGCCTGTGCGGTTACAGTGAGTGCGCATAAACGAATAATTTATCGTTTATTTTATTACAGCAATAGTCTGTAATTTCTCGGATTTGGCAATTACGAAAAAATAAGCGGTATTTTTGTTTAAATTCACCGGACTTCTCGAATCAGTAATCTCGGCAAAATAACGGGACTTTGTTCTGGAATAAAAAAATCTTTTTTTCTTTTAAAAAAAATTAATCATGTTAATATTCATACCATTAATTAAATATTTTTAATTTCGCCTTAATACTTTAATGAAAGAAATTCTTGACCTGAAAAAGATATTCTATCTCGGGGTTCCATCCGATATGGATCCGATAGAAGCAAAGTATATCGGGATGTGTAATATCAGCGTGTTGTTTTTTATTCTAACCAATCCCCTATACATGATTTACTTCTTTTCAAATAACTGGATGTTGCTGTTTTATGAAATGTTTATTTTTATGGCTGCTTTAAGCCTCACCTTGATTTTTAATCTAAAAGGGAAATATACATTAGCGCTGATATGGTTTGGCTCGATATTAAATTATCACCTGATCTTCCTGTCCGTTGTTTTCGGATGGGAGGTAAAAATTTATTATCTGATTTTTTTTACAGCCGGCGGCGCCATTATGTTATTCAGACGTCGTGCCTCATCTTTGATTATACCCTCTATTGTTGCGATTCTGGCTTTTTACTATACCGCCTATTTCCTCTCGATGTATATTCATCCCCTTTATCGCTTAAGCGTACGACAGATTGCTATAACAAATGCCGTCATCGAGATAACTTTTTTTGTGCTGGTGGTGATCAATGCCTATCTGGGCCGATACGGGTCCATTGCCAGTGAAGACAAATTGAAGCTGGAAATTGCCAGGTCTAATGATTTGCTTCATAAGCTCCAGGAAGTGGACCGTCAGAAAACAATGTTTTTTCAAAATATTTCACATGAAATCCGCACCCCTTTAACGCTGATACTCGGTCCGCTGGAAACGATTACAGCCGGGAAATTCGGCCGTTTGGAACAGTCGTTAAAAAACCAGCTTACTGTTATTCAGCGCAACGCCGGCCGTTTGCTCAATCTAATTAATCAGTTGCTTGATTTATCAAAACTTGATGAGAACAAAATGCCTCTCAAGATTGTTCGCGGGAATATATCGGCGCTTGTCCGCGATATTATAACTTCTTTTGAGGCCTACGCGGATAAATTAAAGATTAAACTGACGCTAACCGATGAATGTAAAAACGTGGAAATGGATTATGATCCGCAGATGATGGAGAAAGTTCTGATTAATCTGATTTCGAATGCCCTGAAGTTCACCTCCGGCGGGGGCGGGGTCAATATCTCCATCACCCGGACCAATGAAGGAAAACATATTGTCATCAGCGTCAAGGATTCCGGGAAGGGAATTCCGCAGGAAGAACTGGCCTACGTCTTTGACAGATTCCATCAGGTTGACGGCACAATGACCAGAAATCAGGAAGGGACGGGCATAGGCCTTAGTCTGGTCAAGGAATTTGTCGAGATTCATGGCGGCAGAATAGAAGTCGATTCGGTCGTAAACAAAGGCTCTGAATTTCGGGTGATTCTTCCGAAAGAGACGGCGCTTGTAAAATATAAGTCGCAACTGGAATTGTTTCCGGAGACAAAGGACGAAAACATTTATTTCTGCGAAGAAGCAGGTACTGAAAAAGAAAAACAGCAGGAAGAAACGGAACGCACGGCCAAGGTGCTGATTATAGATGACAACGAAGATATCCGGGATTATATCAGACAAACCATAAGCGCTCATTATCATACCGCAGAAGCATCTGACGGCGAGGAAGGTTTGAAAAAAGCCCGCGAAACGATGCCTGATATCATCATCAGCGATGTCATGATGCCTAAAATGGATGGCTACGAACTATGCCGGCAGATTAACAATAGTGATGCTTTAAAAAACATACCGGTCATCCTGGTCACGGCCAGGGCATCCGAAGAAATGGCCATAGACGGAATTGAAGCAGGCGCCTATGACTATATCACCAAGCCCTTTTCCCGGAAGATTCTTCTGGCGAAAATAGTCAGTATTCTGGAGAGACAGGAACAGCATAAAAAACAAATCCAGTATGATAGTCTGACCGGTTTACTCAACCGCGAAGCATGGGAAAACAGGGTTCTCCAGGAAATGGAAAAAAACAAACGCTACGGTAATGCCTTCAGCATAGCGTTTATTGACCTGGATGATTTTAAAAAAATAAATGATACATGCAGTCATCAGACGGGAGATGAAGTATTAAAAGCATTGTCCTCCCTCTTCACGAAAAATCTTCGCGTGTCCGATATAGCTGGAAGATTCGGAGGAGAAGAATTCGTCATTTATTTCTCTGAAACAACTGGCAGGACAGCGGCAGATTCATTGGAAAGAATTCTAAAACTTTTCAACGAGCAAAATAAGGAAGATAGAAACATTTATTGTACCTTCAGCGCAGGCGTTGTGGAAGGAAATCCTCTTCAGCAACACACATTGGATGAATATCTGTCAATTGCCGATGAAACCATGTATTCAGCCAAAAAAAGCGGTAAGGCACGAATCATTTTAGATCGAAGGAGTGTTTACGCTGACGGCCATGTTCCCGCAAATGGGCGAGTGGCTTAATACGGTTGACGCTTTAGCGAGCAATTCGCCCAACACGCTGATACCGGCTTCACGAATTGACGAGTAGCGTCGGAAAATCAAACTAGAGTAAAATTTAAAAGGGGCGATTCTAAACACTATTTAGAATTGCCCCTTTTTCTTTGTTCTGTCCCATAACTTCTTCTTGACAGAATTTTTTACGCTTTGTATGTGACTTACAGGGGTGGCCGACAAGGTCTGAGATTATACCCTTTGAACCTGATCCGGGTAATGCCGGCGTAGGGAGAGAAATCAGGGTGTATCGATCCGTTTCCCCTCATGAGGAAACGGATTTTTTTATGGTTATTTATGTCAGTTCACCCCCAAAATAACTCGTGGGAGGTAAATATGTTGAATGAAGTAACCATCAGTCGCGCGATTCTGGATTCCTATTTTAAAAAACTCCATCGCTGCATGGAACTCGATGTCGCCATCGTGGGCGGCGGTCCTTCCGGGCTTGTGGCCGGATATTATCTGGCCAGGGCGGGACGCAAGGTTGCGCTCTTCGAACGCAAGCTCTCGATCGGCGGGGGCGTTTGGGGAGGCGGCATGATGTTCAATTCCATCGTGGTGCAGGAGGCCGGCAGGACATTGCTGGATGAGTTTGACCTCAAGGGTTCGGAATATGCACCCGGATATTATGTGCTCGATGCCGTCGATGTCACGGCGACACTAATCCACAGAGCGGTGCGGTCCGGTTTGCAGGTGTTCAATCTGATTGCCATGGAGGATGTGGTCATCAAGGACGAGCGCGTGGCCGGTCTGGTCATCAACTGGGGCGCGGTTGACACCTTGAAGTGGCATGTGGACCCGATCACCCTTCATGCCCGATATGTCATCGATGGCACGGGCCATCCCGCCAATGTTGCCGGGGTGCTCGCGCGAAAAATGGGCGTCACCTTGAATACAAGCACCGGCGGGATCGTGGGGGAAAAATCCATGGCGGCCGAACTGGGGGAGCAGCAGACCGTGGAGAATACCCGTGAGGTCTATCCGGGCCTGTATGTCAGCGGCATGGCGGCCAATGCGGTCCATGGCGGCTATCGCATGGGGCCGGTCTTCGGCGGCATGCTGCTGTCGGGCCGCAAGGCCGCACAGGAGATTCTGGCGCGCTTATGATGGCAAAGCCTGAAAAGAAAAAATGCCGTCCGCCGCTGCGGCGCGGGCTTTACCTGATCCTGACCGAGCCGCGCGACGGGTATGAAACGCTGGGCCGGTGGGCCGTGGAAGCCGGCCTTCCGGCCGTGCAGCTGCGCTATAAAGGCCATGATGAGCGTGAGCATTTTGCTCTGGCGCAAACTCTGCGGCGGATTACCAGAGACAGCGGCACGCTCTTCATCGTGAATGACCGGCCGGATATTGCGCTCATGGCGCAAGCCGATGGCGTGCATCTCGGGCAGGATGATCTTCCGGCCGCTGAAGCCCGGCGATTCGTGGGGCCGTCGATGCTGCTGGGCCTTTCCACGCACAATCTGGAGCAGGTCGCGGCCGCGAACTCCGCGCCTGTGGATTACATCGGTTTCGGACCGCTCTTTGCCACCAATTCCAAAATAAAACCGGACCCGGTAACAGGCCCGGAGGCATTAAAGGCAGCGCTGTCCATCAGCCGGCATCCCGTCGTGGCCATCGGCGGGCTTGATCTGGAGCGCATCCAGCGGCTTAAGACGCGGCCGCACAATGTGGCGGTTATCCGTGCCGTGTGCGACGCGCCCGATCCTTTACTTGCCATGCGGGCAATTCAGGCTTTGTTTTAAAATGAATAAACGCAGATTATGAAATCCAGGGGAAGTTATAGGCGAATTGCTACTCAATCATGTTGAGAGTGTCAATACTTGTAAAGGCAAGGGATTAAATCGCGGGAGTATTTATAATCGTGAGGGAAAATTCGTTGCAACTTTTGCGCAGTAAGCGCTGATCAGACATTTGACAAGGTGGAAGGTCTAATCTTGTTTGTTGCGGCCTTTACTTTGCGTTTTTCTTCCTTAAACAAACAGATTGTTATCATCGCCAATGATGCATTCTTTCAAATGATAATCATTAACCATATTTTTGATTATAAAATCTGTTATGCAGTCAAACGTGTAACAGTTGGACAAATTTCCTTTGATATGCCAACTTGGCATAATGAGACCCGAGTTTCAGAAACGCAGTGCACTGAAACTTGATGGACGAATTATCCCGACAGCGCAGCGAGTCGGGACAAGCGCAACTGCTAAATAGCCACAAAATGCCAAGTAGCAAAAGTTTATTGTATTTGATTTTAAAGCACTTTATTCTTTGCATTCTTCTTAGAAACGAGTAATATTGCTTCGAAAATCGGAAAAAACCAAGTTGGTATATTAATTGTTATGCATACACTCAAAACTACGTTGGCAAAATAATGACTGGTCTTGAAAAAATAAAATTAGGAACTGATCCAGAGCGCGGATGGAGGTATTATTCAATACATTTAACAGGTACGCAAGTACTTAAAGAATTTTTTTTAGTATCGAAATACCAACAATGTATAAAGTTTGCTTTCAAACACCATGAACGAACAGAAAAAAATATAAAGCTGCTTGAAAGGACAGGGCGTTCATTCCCATATAAAAAAGAGGTGTTAGCCAATGCTAATGAGCTATCTGCTTGGGCGCAAAAGATGGATTGCGAAAGTTATCATGATTTATATATAAATGCATTTATTGGGATGTGGGCTTCATTCGAAAGTGGTGTTGAAAATATCATCAGAGATTATGTGTTTAATGACAAAAATGTGGCCTTAGTACTGTCGGGCTTATTTAAACCTGGAAGATACAAAATTGAAGAATGGCCATGGCCGATTGAAACGTGCATGGAATTGGCACAAAAAATTGATGCTAAAGCAAAAATAGAAACAAAAGACGGAGGCCTAAGATATGCAAACCGTCTTCAAAAAATGTTTAGTTGGATTGGAATTAATTTGAATTTAACAGATTCTTCTAAAGATGCTCTCGATGAAGCAAATAGAGTCAGAAATATATTGCTTCATAGATATGGTCAGGTGTCAGAAAAAGATGCTCATGAATTTCCCATTTTACAGAACTGGGTTGGTGGCGTAATGCCGATCGATAAAAAGAAATTCTTGTCGTATTATAATGGGATAATTGAAGTCTTGACTATGGCTGTTAAAAATAACGCCTTCAAGAAAGATAATGCATAACGAAGGTATCCAGTGGATCGCAAAAAGCGTGCGCCCACTGATGCCTGGCGTTGCACCTTTCAAATCATAATCTGCAATTCTGATAACTCCCCACTACTGACACCTTGTAGATACCGTTCATCTAAGTGAATCTCCCTGTGGCAAGCCGCGTGGAGATTCACTATTTAATATTTTTTCTTGACAAATCACTTCCATTGATTTAATTACTAGTAAAGCGATAGTATTGATAGTAAATTCTAAGAGATTGAAAATATGAAACTTTCTACAAGATCACGTTACGGGTTGAGATTAATGCTGGCTTTGGCCAGAAATTACGGAAAAGGCAATACCTTTCTGAAGGATATTGCCCATGAAGAGGAAATTTCCGAAAAATATCTGAGTCTTATAATAATTCCTCTCAAATCGGTAGGTCTGGTGAATTCCGTTCGGGGATCATCCGGCGGGTATACCCTTGCCAAAGAGCCTTCGCAGATTACATTAAAGGATATCGTTGATGTCCTCGAAGGCGATTGCTTGGTTGATTGTCTGAAGAACCCCAGGGCCTGCTCAAAAGTCAGCACCTGCGCGAGTCGGGATATCTGGGCTTTGCTGGGCGTAAAGATATCGGAGACGCTCAGCTCAATCACGCTGGAGCAGCTTGTTCTGATGAACAAGGAGAAAATGGAAAAGGCCATCAGCCCATCCATATAATAAGGTGACATTGAAAAGGGAGCGTCAACAACAAATGGGTAAAAAAGTTTTGGTGGCAATGAGCGGCGGCGTTGATTCATCCGTCGCGGCCATGCTGCTCAAAGATGAAGGATACGATGTTGCCGGCGTCACGATGTGCCTGGGCATTGCGACCGAAGACGGGACAAAGTGCTGCGGTGTCACCGCGATTGATGACGCCAGAAGGGTCTGTGACCGGCTGAAGATCAATCATTACGTTTTGGATTACGCGTCCCAGCTGGAAGAGAAGGTCATCGCCAACTTTGTCAGCGAATATCAAAAAGGAAGAACGCCTAATCCCTGCGTCGAGTGCAATCGCCATCTGAAATTCCGGACTCTGCTGGACAAGGCTTTGATGCTTGGATTTGATTTCCTCGCAACCGGCCATTACGCGGTTATCGAAAAGAATGAAGACGGTTATTGCCTGGCGAGGCCCAAGGACAGAAAAAAAGATCAGACCTATTTTCTCTATCCGATTCCTTATGAAAGATTGGAGCATATCTTGTTTCCCCTCGCTCGTCTGACGAAGGATGAGGTGAGAGCCCTGGCGAAAGAGCGTTCCCTGCCTGTAGCGGCGAAACAGGAAAGTCAGGACATTTGTTTTGTCACGCAGAAAAACTCTCAGGAGTTTCTCATGGACCGGGTGCAGGAAATAAAGCCGGGGCCGATTGTCGATCTGCGTGGGAAAGTTCTCGGCCAACATCGCAGCATTATTTTTCACACAATCGGCCAGCGGGGCGGCCTCGGCATCAGCCATCCCACGCCCTTGTATGTTGTATCCATTGACCCCGCGGCGAACCGCCTGGTGGTCGGTGAAAAGAAAGATTTGATGGGCAGGGGGCTTGTGGCCGGCGACGTGAACCTGCTGGCTCCAAAATGGCCCGCTCAGGTGCACGCGAAAATCAGATACCGGAAAAAGGAAGCGCTCTGCGAGGTAAAGACAGAGAAAGATAAATTGAAAGTCATATTTGCCGAAGAGCAGGAAGCGATCACGCCCGGTCAGTCCGTGGTTTTTTACGATCACGACCGGGTTCTCGGCGGCGGAATCATAGATGAGGTTATACATGGAGATCATTAAAGAAATCGAACGACTGAAAAAAGAAAGAAACGCCGTCATTCTCGCGCACAACTACCAAATTCCTGAAGTGCAGGATATTGCCGATTATGTGGGCGACTCTCTGGGCTTAAGCATTCAGGCGTCTAAAACCGAAGCGGACGTCATCGTTTTCTGCGGCGTTCATTTTATGGCGGAAACAGCGAAGATATTATCGCCGGAGAAGAAAGTGCTGCTGCCTGATCCCGCATCCGGCTGTCCGATGGCGGATATGATTACAGCCGATGAGCTGCGCAAGTTAAAGGCGGAGCATCCGCGGGCCGCCGTTCTGTGTTACGTCAACACCTCCGCCGAGGTAAAGGCGGAGTGCGACATGTGCTGCACATCGGCCAACGCCGTGGGCATCGTTGCCGACCATATGAAGGACAACAAGGAAATCATCTTTGTTCCGGACAAATATCTGGGAACCTTTGTTGCCGGAAAAACGGGACGGAATTTCATTCTCTGGGAGGGATACTGCCCCACTCACGCGAGGATTATGCCCGAAGATATACAAAAACAAAAAGAGAAATATCCTGACGCCGAAGTTCTGGTCCATCCGGAATGCTCGCCGGCGTTGACGGCTATTGCGGACAAGGTGCTTTCCACCGAAGGGATGTGCCGCTACGCGGCGGCATCTTCTAAAACAGAATTCATCATCGCGACGGAACTGGGTATCCTGCACCGCATGGCCAAAGATAATCCGGGAAAGAAATTTTACCCCGCTTCAGAACGGGCCATATGTCCCAACATGAAACGGACGACTCTGGAAAAAGTGCTGTGGTCGTTGCAGGATTTAAAACACGAGGTTGATGTACCGGCGGAAATTATCGTCCGGGCACGCAAGTGTATTGACGGAATGCTCTTGAGTCAGCCGCGTCATTGAAAACAAAAAGGATAGTTATTAATTGTCTCATAATAGTCTATGCATTGGTCATTCCGGTCGCAGATGACCTTTAGGTTACATGGGTCTAGCCGGCCATGGTACCCCTGGGTAAATCCAGGATTGTTTAAACTGGACCCCGGCCTCCGCCGGGGTGACGACTGTAGTGGCCACGTGCCCAATGTCGTTACTATTGTTGGGTTGTTAATATTTACAGAAAGGAAAATAAAATGA
>JAJFTS010000037.1 GCA_021372815.1 Deltaproteobacteria bacterium
ATTCGCCGCAATCCGGAGACGGCGGGGGTGCCGATTATCATGCTGACGGCAAAATGTGACGAAGTTGACAAAATAATCGGTCTGGAAGTCGGCGCTGATGATTATGTGACCAAACCCTTCAGCGTTAAAGAACTGATGGCCCGGGTACGCAGCATTTTGCGACGCCTGAAAGAAGGAGAGAAGTTTACAGATAAAGAAGAGTTCAGCCGTGAAGGCCTTAAAATTAATTACGTTTCCTGTCTTGTTTCAGTTAACGGCAAAAAAGTAACTTTGAGTCCGACCGAACTCAAGCTCCTTTTCTTTTTATCGCGCCATCCGGGCCGGGTTTATTCCAGAAACCAGATTATCGATCACGTCTGGAGTGAAGAGACTTTTATTACCGATCGCGCAGTCGATGTTCACATCAGACGATTGCGTTCACAGATTGAAAAGGATATAGAAAATCCTCAGCATATTCTTACGGTTAGAGGATTTGGCTATAAGTTTGCCGATCCTGAATAATCTTTCTGATGTTTTCCCGCACGTTTTTTCTAAACTTTCTTTAAGCTGTCACTGAACTGTAACATTTATCCTGTAAATTAACGAAAAATTAAAAAACCAGGAGGAAAAAATGTTCAGCATCTTAAAGAAAATCGTAATGGTCATTACCGCTTTGGCGATAATGAGCGGAATGTCTTTTGCCGGTTCGTCAATAGTCATCAAGGGATCAACCACGGTTTTACCTGTCGCTCAGGGCACACTGGAAGCATTCATGAAAAAGAATCCGGAGGTGAAGATGTCTCTTTCCGGCGGCGGTTCCGGTGAAGGTATAAAAGCGTTAATCGACAAGACAACCAATATTGCCACTTCCTCCCGTGAAATAAAAAAAGAGGAAATTGATCTTGCCGCAAGCAAAGGTGTTAAGCCTGTCGCTCACGTGGTAGCGCATGACGCGATTATCCCTGTTGTGCATCCCCGAAACAAAGTCAATAATTTGTCCATTGATCAGCTCAGCCAGATTTACCAGGGCAAAATTACGAACTGGAAAGAAGTCGGCGGCGACGATCTCAAAATTGTAGTTATCTCCCGTGACTCTTCTTCCGGAACTTTTGAATCATGGGATCATTTTGTGATGAAGAAAACGAAAGTAACACCAAGAGCCCAGATGCTGGCTTCCAACGGAGTCATTGTTACGGCAATTGCCAAAAATCGTTATGCCATCGGTTATCTGGGCATCGGTTATGTCAATAAAAGCGTGAAACCGCTTCAGGTCAATGGTGTAACCCCTTCCGTTCAAACAGCTCTTTCCAAAGAATATCCTCTTTCCCGTGAACTATACATGTACACGGATGGAGAAGCGAAAGGCGATGTGGCCAAATATATTACTTTTGTTAAATCCGCGGAGGGTCAGAAAATTGTTGTCAAAGAGGGATTTGTTCCTTTGCTGGATGTAAAAAAAGCAGGCCAAAAGAGCAAAAAATAAAAATATGTTTTTTCAGGAATCTTTATGACCAGAAAGACCAAAGAAATCATCATCAAATATATCTTTTTTCTTTTCTCTTTGATTTCGATCATTGTTTTAGGTCTGATTGTTTTTTCTCTTTTCCGCGAGGGGATGCCTTTATTCGGGAAGGTATCGATAAAAGATTTTATTTTGGGGATGGAATGGTATCCGACGTATGATCCGCCTTCTTTTGGAATTTTTCCTTTGATAATCGGTTCGCTGATCGTAACGATTTTGGCCACGAGCATTGCCGTTCCGCTGGGTGTTATGGCCGCTATTTATATTTCCGAGATTGCTCCTCTATCCATTAAGGAAATTCTGAAATCCGTTATCGAACTTTTAGCCGGATTACCCTCCGTTGTTCTCGGTTTCTTCGGGATGGTGGTTGTGGCTCCCTGGCTGCAGGATACTTTTGATCTACCCACCGGCCTGAATATCATTAATGCGTCTATGATTCTGGCTATTATGGCCATACCGACAATTTCGAGTATTTCGGAAGATGCCTTGTATGCTGTGCCACGTGAATTCAAAGAGGCTTCCTATGCGCTGGGCGCTACTAAATTTGAGACCATTACGCAGGTGATCATTCCGTCGGCCCTGTCCGGCATTTCGACGGCGGTCATGTTGGGCATGGCCAGAGCCATCGGCGAAACGATGGTTGTTTTGATGGTGGCCGGCGGCGCGGCTGCGATTCCGGAGAGTCTGTTTGATTCGGTGCGTCCGATGCCCGCCAGCATTGCCGCGGAAATGGGCGAAGCGCCTTTTCGCAGCGCTCATTATCAGGCGCTTTTTGCCATTGGCATCGTTTTATTTTTCCTGACACTGGCATTTAATTTAATTGCCGATTACTTTTCCCATAAATT
>JAJFTS010000045.1 GCA_021372815.1 Deltaproteobacteria bacterium
ATCGAAAGCTTAAAAGAAATCTTTATAATCTACGGCCAAGGTAAAAACAGTCTCAAGGCGCTGGAAGAAGTCGGAAAGAATCATCCGGTTCAATCCTATAAACCCCATTGGTCGGAGCCGGCGGAGTTGATTTATACGTCCGGGACAACCGGAGATCCCAAAGGCGTTCTTCTGTCTCACGGCAATCTTTCGGCATGCTCTCAATCGGGTTATCACATCTTTCCTGACCTCAATGAAACGTCCGTTTCTCTGGCGATACTTCCCTGGGCGCACAGCTACGGGCTGAGCGCGGAGCTGCATAATTTCATGCAGTTCGGCGGCGCTATCGCGCTGATGGAATCGGTCGACACGCTGGCGGAAGATTTTATAAAAGTTCGGCCCACCTACCTCATCGCGGTTCCCAAGGTCTTCAATAGAATCTACGACGGGATTCAGGCCAAAATGCATGAACAGGGCGGATTCAAAAAGATGCTTTTCGATATGACCTGCGCAGAAGCGACAAAATGCAGGGGCCGGGCGCATAAATCCCTGAAATTAAAAATACTCGATAAAATGGTATTTTCCAAAATCAGGGAAAGATTCGGAGGCCGGCTCACCGGCGTTCTTACGGCCAGCGCGGTAATGAATCCTGATATCGCCATGTTCTTTGCCGATCTCGGCATACCCACTTATGATGCCTACGGATTAACGGAAACCTCGCCCGCGATTACAATGAATTCACCGCTTTTGGGAAACAAGTACGGCTCTGTCGGCAAATGCGTGGAAAATATGCATGTTAAAATTGACAGTTCCGTGGCCGATAATGTGAGCGATGACGGAGAAATTATAGTTTACGGCGCTCATGTGATGATGGGCTATCACAATAAGCCGGAGCAGACCGCTCAAATCATGATGAAGGATAACTGGAACGGCTTTCCCGGAATACGCACCGGCGATCAGGGCCGTTTTGACAACGAAGGTTTTCTTTATATTACCGGCAGATTTAAAGATGAATATAAACTATCCAACGGCAAATACATTCACCCGGAATCCATTGAAACCGACATTAAGCTGGTGCATAACATTGCCAATGCATTTATTTGGGGTGACGGCAAAGCATACAACGTCGCGGTCATCGTGCCTGATTTCGCGACAATGAAAAAGGATGACCGGATCGCCAAATGGGCCCAGGGATCTTCTGCGGAAGTCGTAAAGAATAAAAATATCCAGGATTTTTTATCAGAAGAAATTAAAAGGCATCTTAAAAAATCATACGGCGGATATGAAATACCTCAGAAGTTCATATTTGCCAGCGAAGATTTTACTCTGGAAAACGGATTGGTTACCCAGACCATGAAACTTAAGCGCAAAGAGGTTTTGAAGACTTACTCAACGGAAATAGAACAACTGCATAAAGAATCAGAGGGATGAAACCTTCCGCCGGATTACCATGGCCGGCCCAGTGGGGCTGAGGGTCCGGCATTTGAAGAAACCGGGAATAGCGCCCTGTTTTTTTCAATCATGTCCACTTTATCTATTGCGGCCTATTATTGAATTTATTGCCGATAGAATCAAATTACCGTTTGTTGGATGACGTTTACTGCGGAAAACCGTCGGCAATGTCTTGCTCTGTCTCGCCCGAAATGATATGCCTTTCCGCATGAAAAATACCATCATCCAAATTTATGAAGTACAAGAGCCGCAAGAAGCTGAAGAATTAGTTGGATTGGGCGTGGATCATATCGGCAGCGTGCTCACGGATGCGTCTCAGATCGAAAATGCAGCCATCCGTAAAACGGTTCAGGCAATACAGCAGGCAGGGGCCAAAAGCGGCCTGATTCCGATTTTTAAAAATCCGGTAGAAATTTTTCAGGCGCTTGATTTCTACCAGCCGGACTTCGTTCATTTCTGCGAAGCGCTTTCTCCCTTTCCGGAAAATCAAACTGCCGTTGCCCGTGAATGTGATGCGCTGCTTTCTTTGCAATCTGACGTGAAGAAACGGTTCCCGCAGATCAGGATTATGCGTTCGCTTTCCGTGCCCCGGACCGGTGTTGCCCAGGCTGTAAGGATTCAAAAAAATCTCCTGAAGATTATGGAATTCTTCGCGCCGCTTTCGGATTATTTTCTCATTGATACGCTTATCGGCAATCCGGGAGATCAGTCGCAGCAGCCTGTTGCGGGCTATGTCGGCATTACCGGTGAAGTCTGTGACTGGAATATCGCCGGAGCAATCATTACGGTAAGCCCGATACCGGTTATTCTGGCGGGCGGCATTTCCGACGAAAATGTATTTAAAGCCATCACCGCCTTAAAACCGGCGGGTGTGGACAGCTGCACGAAAACCAATGTCCTGGATAGTCAGGGTCGGCCTGTCCGTTTTAAAAAAGATATGAGAAAAGTTCGCAGGCTTGTCGAGGAAGCAAGACGGGCGGATGAATTATTGCAGAAAATGTGAAGAATGAAGATTTAAGTTTTAAGTAATTAAGAAATACTGGATTCCCGCCTTCGAGAATGAAAATAAAAGGTTACCATAATGCGTTCGAACAAACCCCGTGATGAAAACAGCCACTGCCCGCGCTGTTACCAACGCCGGGAAATCTGCATCTGTCCGATTCTGCCCACAGTAAAAACGAAAACGGAATTTTTGATTCTGCGGCATATTTGGGAAACTGAACGTCCCAGCAATACAGGCCGTCTGGTTGCGCTGGCCATGCCGAACGCCCGAATCATCCCTTGCGGCGGTGGCACCCGCATCGGGCTGGCGCCCGTAGATGATGAATTGCTGCGGTTGCCCGGAACCTGGTTGTTGTGGCCCGATGGAACTGACGCACAGACACGTGCAGCAGATCTGACGCAACCATCCCGCATAGTTGTTATCGACGCAACGTGGCAACAGGCGCGGCGACTGTACAGCACCTTACCAGCTCTGAGAACGCTGCCCCGTTTGGCTTTGCCGGCGCCAATCCGAGGCAGAAACCGGCTGCGGGAGCAGCATCGCTCAGACGGGATGTCCACAATCGAGGCGGTGGCTGCCGCAGTTGCCAGGTTTGAAGGAGACGAAACAGCCAGGCCGCTGGAAGAACTTTACGATGAACTGGTCAGGCGGATAACCTCTTTACGATGGGGATCAAATACTCAGTAGCTTAACGAGGGACGGCACCTTGTTGCCCTGTTAAATAAAAGAATAATGATAAAAAGAAATTTTCCTGAAGAAGACATCGATATAGTTTACACATGGGTTGATGGAAGTGATCCTCTTTTCGTATCTGAAAAGAGAAAGTATGCCCGGCAATATGAGCCTGGCGAAACCAGAGACACTTCCTCCGCCAATCGCTTTCGAGATAACGGCGAGCTACTTTTCTCTCTCCGCTCCGTTGAGAAGTTTGCTCCCTGGGTTCGTAAAATTCATATTGTGACCAACGGACAGGTTCCGGCCTGGCTGAACACGGATTGCGAGCGGATATCTGTGGTCACCCACGAGCAGATATTTTCGAACCGGGATCATTTGCCCGTGTTCAATTCCAATGCCATAGAAATGAACCTTCACCGGATTAACGGCCTCTCCAGGCGATTTTTATACCTGAACGATGACCTTTTCCTGAACAAACACATAGATCGCTCAGATTTTACCGTCGACAGATCCGGACAGTATTTTTTCTTCGACAACACTCCGCTTTACAGCAACTGCCATCAGGGAAGAGTGCATGACCGGGCGTATGCCCATACTCAAATGGTCGCGCGGCGGCTGCACCAAATGGATGTCAAACGCCGGTTGCCTTCTCACTGTCCGCAGCTCTATGACAGGGACGTCCTTTATCGTCTCGAAGAGCTTTTTCAGGATGCATTCATCGAAACCTCGTCCCATCGGTTCCGGGACCCGCAAGACATTGTGCTGCGGATTCTGTATGCCATTTATATTTTCGAGACGGCGGAACGGAATAAAGGGCACGAACAGAAAACGCTCCCATGGAATCCCGATGAGTATATCTTTCTGATGTTGAACAGTCATGTATGGCCGTCTGTCAAATTCCTGGCGGTCGCCGGTCTGCGGCGACCCCGATTTTTATGCATCAATGACGATATCGAAACGTCGGACAGTGACAGGATGGTAAGGCTTGCTTTCAGGATGCTTCTCAGATGGCTCTTTCCGTGGCCGTCCAAATTTGAAAAGAGGAAAAACGGCTTACTCGGTAAGTAATTGGGGAAAGCATCCTGTTCACCTGTTAAATAAAGTACCGGATAACGGCAATATCTCAACCTTTGCTTAGCTAGATTTTTATCAAGTCTTTCTACATTTCTAAAGCTTGTTACTCATGATTTTCAAGACCTGCTGATATATTTCTATAAAGCAGCCTATGATGGCCAGGAAAAATAAACCCAGCATGAATTTCGGGGCAGTGCCCAGCAATTCGTCCAGAAAGTGACCCAGCCAGAGGAACAGAAAAGAAGTAATTACCAGCGCAAATCCCCACGCCGATAATGTAATGATGACACGAAAC
>JAJFTS010000046.1 GCA_021372815.1 Deltaproteobacteria bacterium
ACACGCGTCTTTTAAGAAATGAAGACGGGCAATCGCTGACCGAAGCCAACAATGATCAGCGCATTTATCTGCCTATGGAAAAGGACGCACCCGTTGGCGCCCTGCTTCGCCAGAAAGCAAAATAAACCTTAGATCGCCGGCATAAAGAGTCGCCACCGTCGGGTCGATTTTTTCCGCGCCGGACAAGTTATTTCCGTTTCGGCGGCTGTATCCTTACAATTCTTTCTAGGCCTTTCACCATGGTGATCGCGTTTTGCGGGCAGAAATGTGCGCATACGCCGCAGCCGATGCAGCGGTCTTCATGTCTGCGGGCTTTCTTATCATCATTCAAATACGCGGCGTAGGTGTGACATTTCTTCACGCAGGTGCCGCAGCCGATGCAGAGGTCGTCGTTCACCACGGCCATAAAATTGGTCACATTGGCGATGGGCGCGATCATATGATCTACACCGTTGCCGCAGCAGCACCGGCAGCAGTTGCAGATGCTCGTTTCATCCTTGGTGGTGTCGAAATTGGGATGATAGGCCTTATGCACCAGGCCTGCTTCCTCGGCTTCTTTTAAAACTTTCAGGGCCTCTTCTTTTGTAATCATTCTCGAAAATCCCTGCTCCGATGTAAACCTTGCCGACTTGCCGAACGTAAAGCAGGTTTCCCTGGCATCAGTTTGTTTGCAGGGCGTTCCCTTAATATCCTCGTAATGGCGGCAAAAGCAATGACCGAGGGCAATCTCGTCAAACTTTTGAATGAGTTCTTCAACCCGTTGAGACGGCACAACCCGATCGCGGGCCTCTTCCAGTTTTTCATTGATGACAATTTTAACCGGTTCACTCTTCGGTTTATTTTCAAAGACAGGCACCGTTCTGTCGATCGCCGGTCCGGCCATCAGCATTGGGATAATCACATCGTAATTATCTTGAACCATGTTGTTCAAATCCGCAAACATCTGATTGAACAATCCGGCAATTTCCTTATTCCTTTCGTCAATGACCAGCTTACCCATGAAATTGTATTCGAACGTTCCGACGTTAAACAGCGGAAGCAACCGGAAAACCATGATGCCCTTGCTGTTGGGCTGATTGAAGATAACGCCCCTGGCTGCCAGATCCTTCACTTTCTTATTGATCTCTTCTTCGGACAAACCGCTGGATTGCTTTAACTGTTCCATGGTCTGGGATTTCTTTTCCGCAAAAGCAAAGATAAAATCCAATTCATCTTCTCTGATAAAAAACTTTAAAAGTTTGATCAGCGTATCATTGACGGGAAGCGGTGTTCCTCCCGCTGTGCTGATGATTTCTCCGGCTTTTTTGTATTTTTCATCAATAGTCATATAATTGTATCCTTTTCTGTTTATATAAATTCACTTTCTTTGATAACACTATGTATGTTTCTTAAAAGATTCTATTTCTTTTTTCAACCAGTTTATCCAGTTTTCTACCCCCGCTCCAGTTTTGCAGGACACTTCAAAGATAACGATTCGGGGGTTCAAAGCCAAGACCCTTTTGCGCATGGCTTCCAGATCAAAATCGCTCAGCGATAAATAATCAATTTTATTGACCAGCAGCACATCGCAGATGGAAAACATCAGGGGGTATTTAAGCGGCTTGTCGTCGCCTTCCGGCACACTCAGAATCATCACATTTTTATGGGCGCCGGTATCGAATTCCGCCGGACACACCAGATTGCCCACGTTTTCGATAATCACCAAATCCAGATCGCTCACGCTTAAAGCGTCAATTCCCTGAATAACCATGGTGGCATCGAGATGACAAAAGCCTCCCGTCTTAAGTTGAACGGCACGAATACCCTCTGCGGCAACTTTTTCCGCGTCAACCATGGAATCGATATCCGCCTCAATCACGCCCAGTTTCAGGCTGTCTTTCAAACCGGCAATGGTTTGCAGAATCAGACTGGTCTTGCCTGAGCCCGGCGAGGACATCAGATTGATGAGCATGGTTTTTGTCTTTTGCAGGTTTTCCCGGACTCCCGCGGCCACCTTGATATTATCCGCAAGGATTTCCTCCTTGACTTCAATCAATCTTACTTCTGACACTACTGGACCTCCATATCTTTAATATAATATTCCCGCCCCGAAAGAAGCGAAGCGCCCTCTTCGCCGCAGTGCGGACAAACAAGAGTTCCCAATCCCGCCATCTCGACTTCATAGGATTGGGAGCAGGAATTACACTGCATTTTAATCGGCATCCGCTCGATTTTGAGCCTGGCCCCTTCCGCCAGGGTGCCCTTGCTCAAATGATCGAAATAGCGCTGAATCCATTCATCTTCCAGATCGCTGAGTTTGCCGATTTGCAGATTGATACTGACCACCCGCTGAACATTGTTTCTCTCGGCATGTTTCAATATAACTTTCAAAATTTCATCCGTGACGGGGAGTTCGTGCATGGTTATATCCTTGTTTCTTGTTTTTCTACCTGTATTATATATTTGAGATATCCGAGCAAGTTGTTTCGAAAAGCATGGAAAGGCTCAATCCTCTTCACCACCTTCATATGCAGTACAGCGCCTTCAAATGCATGAAAAATGAAGTGCGCCGTATCCGCCGTGTTCAGATCCATCGGTATGGATCCATCCGCCTGGGCTTCTTTAAGGCATGATTCTATTTGCGCGATAAGTCTCTCAATCACACCTTCCAGATGAAGGCGCAGGCGTTCATTCGTATCAGCCAACTCCAGCGAAAGATTTCCAATGGGACATCCCAGGGTATAACCGCTTTTCTGAAAAATGTCTGCGAAACATTCAAACAAGTTTTCCAGCCTTTTCATGGGCGGTATTTTTTTGTCGGTTAAATATTTTTTGAAAACCCCGTTTATCATCGCATTGAAATAATCAATGACCTCGATGCCGAAATCTTCCTTGCTTTTGAAATAAAAATAGAAGGACCCCTTGGGGATATTCGCGGCCTGAAGAATCTGTTGCAGGCCGGTGGCGTTGAATCCCCGCACGTGAATGAGTTCGGCGCCTTTACGGATGATTTCCTCCCGGATATTGGCTCGCGCCATTGCTGACTCTCCTTAATAAACCGATATGGCTGATCAACCTTGCATAATTTTCAGAAAAGCGTCAAGCCTTCCTTTTTCCTGAAGGACTTTCGCGCCCATTTCCGCCACCGTTGCCGGAATTGCAGGCAATTGCTTCCTTTCTTCCAGGACAATGGCGTCCACCGGACAGCCGCTCACGCAAAGACCGCAGCCGATGCAATTGGCCGCATTGACGAAGGCAACATCATCCTTCATCTCGATGGTTTTCATCGGACAGCGTTCTTCGGCGCAGATAGCGCAGCCATTGCAGCTTTCACTGATGACACGAGCCTCAAACCGGCTGGGTTCAAAAGCGTGAGGATGTTTCAACTGGGTCATGCCCCGCAGAACCGTGCAGCAGCAGGGGCAGCAGTTGCAGATCAGCAAGGCCTTGTCGGAACTGTTGTTGCTGGTATGAACCAGCCCCGCTTTTTCCGCTTCGTCCAGCACCTTCATTCCTTCTTCTTTGCTGATGTGACGGGCAAAGCCCCTCTCTACGAGAAATTCAGCCACATCTTCAAAAATAAGGCATACTTCCCTGGGTTTGTCGCACTTCGCCACGCTGACCCGGCAGGCGCACTGCGTGACGGCGATGTATTTTGCGTCTCTGATGAAATTTCTGACTTCTTCATAGGGATGCACCCGGTTTTCCGCCTTGATGGATTTTTCCACAGCAACCACTCGCATCAGCGGCGTGGGCTGACCGGCAAAAGATACTCCCAGCGCTTCATGATGATACTCTTCCCAGAGCCCTCCCAGACGCTTGTGCATGGGAGTTCCTCCGCCCTTCATGAAGGGAAATTCAAAAACTCCGGGTATCAGTGGGAGCAAGCCATAGAATTTTTCACCCTCTTTGTTCCGGGAATAAATGATTCCCTTGTTTGCCATCGACTCCAGATTTTTTTTGGCGGCGTCTTCCGCAACACCTGCCGCCCCGGCTATTTTAGGAACGCCTTTGTATTTAAAACTCATATGAACGGCCAGAGCCGCCTCCTCCGGTGTAAAAAGCAACCGTAGAATCTCATCGATTGACTTTGCTTTGGGTGCCGTTGCCGGATGCGCGTCCAGAATTTCTCTTAATCGGTCATAATTATTCATGTTTCTTCTCCTTATGTATATTGAGGAGCAATATAATAGACCGGTCGTCTAGAGTCAAGGGATATTTATAGATGAATGGTAGATATTTTGTTGATTCCGTGCCAAGCAATTTAGACTTGCCCTAGTTTCTGTGAATGACTTCAACGGTGAAATAAAGAAAACTTGTATTTTAAGCCCTGTCCGTGGGCTTTTCTTCACTTCCAGATATATATGAATAATGATTTGTTCGTCTGATAACCACCAATATCCAGCAAAAAGTGACAATAGCCACAAAAATATGCTTGCATTAAGAAAAAATAATGCTATAAATAGCAATGTATTATCCTAATAGCATGGATAATAAGGAGGTAATATGGAAAATACCAGAATAAAGCTAAATAAAATCTTTGTAGATGGATACAAGAATTTAAGCGAATGCACAGTGCATATAAATGACTTTAATGTGATCGTTGGCCCAAATAATAGCGGAAAGAGCAATTTTCTAGAAATTTTCGCATTTGTTCAGGGGGTGGTACAAGGAAGTGATGATTTTCATAAGAAGATATTTGAAGATGGATTTGCGCCACGTGGAGATGCTTCTGTTTGCCAAGAACAAGGGAAAAATGATACTTTAAAACCAATTGTGATTCAATTCTTTATGGAAGTTACTGAGGGGGAAAAACCAACACTTCACGTTGAGTATTCACTAACCGTTAATTGTCGTTCGATTTGGGCGAATAGAAGAAAAGTATCACTTGAAGATTTGGGTTTTATAAGTGAACAAATCAAATATAAAAATAAGAAAAATACTGGAAAACCAATAGTACTAATTAACCGCGAAAAGCGTGAAATGCAGATAAGAAAGGAAAACGCAACATTTGCATCTCATAGCATAGAATTATTTAGTTCATGTATGAGAGTAACGAGAGCAATTTATCCAGACTTTCAAGGACTCGATCACAACTTCAGTTTAATATATTCATCCATTCTCAGTATATTGAGCAGCAAGCCAATCAATTTGTCAGCTCACGAACTTAGCTTGGATTTAGAATCCGGTAAAAAACCGAAAGGTTACAAACTGGTTTCTTTCGATTTGATTGAAGCAATAGCAGATCTCTATAATAACAGTAATGAGGTTTATGAAGAATTTAGAAACACTCTATGTCAGATATTAGATCTTGAGGATGTAAAATTCCAAGCTATTCCGGTTCCTGATGAAATAAAAAAAGATATAAAAGACGTACCAGACATATTGAATTATTTCGCTTTGAAATTACCAAATTGTAAATATAGCAGATTAGATAATTATTCTGATGGAACTTTTCGTGTTGTGGCTCTACTAGTCAGTGTTCTTTCGCAGGAGAAAGACAGTGTTATCTCATTAATTGAGGAACCAGAGAATTGCTTACATCCAAAAGCACTGAAAACTATTATTTCATATTTAAAACAAAAATCGAAGGAGAAACAAATAATTATTACAACTCATTCTTCCTATGTGCTTAATAATGTTAGCCCTGAAGATGTTATAGTAGCACGGTTTAAAGAAAGTGGAAATACTACGTTCGACAGGATAAAAAATATTAAAGAACTACGAAAGAGGCTTTCAAGAGGATTTATAAGTTTTGGCGATCTCTTATATGATGAATTTAGGGACGAATAATATAATATGAGAAAAGTGACTGCATTGATTTTCATAGAAGGAGACACAGAAGAGGAATTCTATAAAATTGTATGTGACAAGTATCTTGGAGGTTTGACCAAGAAAGTGATGAATCTTAATGGCAACTTCAATATTGATAGCAAAATACTTGATAAAACTTTTTCTTTTTTGGATAAACACCCTGAAAATTTTGTGCGTATATTTTGCTGTATTGATCGAGAGAGTAGAGATCACAACCCACCAATTAATATTAGTCATATTGTTGAAACTTTCAAAAATAAATCAAAAAAACAGTGTAGAGTTTTGAGTGTAAAAAAGATAATAGCAACCCAGATGATAGAATCATGGTTTTTTTATGATATGGACGGAATATATAAGTTTTTATCAACTCCACACTCCCAGAGAAAACATCATAAGTTCAGGCCACCAGAAAAATTTACTCATATTGATCTATCAAATCTTTTTAAAAGATACGATAAAATTTACATTAAAGGAAAGAGATGTCAAAATTTCGTAAATCACCTTGATATTGAAAAAATATATAGAGATTGTCAGGAACTCCAGAAAGGAATAGAATTAATCTCTAAACTACATAAACTTCCAAAGATTAAAGTAAAATAAATCAAATAATAGTGAAGCAAAATCACCGGGCACCATTCTAGTTTTCTCAATGCTTTATTTACTCCGTTCGGGCGAGACTTTTCGACTCAACCAATTATAAAGTTAACGTTATGCTTATATCCCATTTTTTCAGTATCATTTTATTTGAAGCAATTCGTTTTTTTGTATAATCTTGACAAAGCAGGGCTTGTGATGGGATAGGGGACGTACTTCAAAATATCAAAATAAAGGATGACGGTGTCTTGAGATATAAGTTTTTGGGCGATGATAATAAGGGCTGGATTATCCAGTCAAGCTGGATAATGACAGATAGAAACAAAGGGTTCACTCTTGACTCATGTTTGGATAATGGCCTAGAATCTGTGGGCATAAAATCGAATTATTATAGCGAGCGTCATTGTTCTATGTCGCTACGCTCCAAGGATAATTCCCATTGCCGATGTATTGGGATTGGATAGTTCGACCAACGCTTCGAACATCGTTGCAGAGGTTTTGTCAATAGGTGTGTAAATAACCATCAGGCGGCCATCCTTTCCGTTCCCATAATTTTTTGTTTCACAACGCCATCAACAAATGGTTTCCCATAATAAACGTCCGGCAATAACCAGTAACCTTTTAAGGTACGA
>JAJFTS010000049.1 GCA_021372815.1 Deltaproteobacteria bacterium
CTTGCAGTGACTGGAGTTCAGACGTGTGCTCTTCCGATCTATCGGTTTTTGTTAAAATAAAACGCATTTTAATGAATTTTCAGCTGAAGGCGGTTTTGGGATGGCCGATGTTCCTGATATCTCCGTTGTTGTGCCTGTGTATGGAAGCGACAGTACGCTGGCGCCTCTTTATAAAAGAGTTGCCGCCGCGATAAGCGGAATCCCGGCCGGTTTTGAACTGATTTTTGTTGATGATTGCGGGCCGGGAAATCCGTGGGCAATCATCAGTAAAATGGCGCAAAATGATCCGAGAGTCACAGGTCTTAAGCTCTCCAGAAATTACGGCCAGCACAATGCAATTATGGCGGGCATAAATCTGGCGCGCGGACGTTGGGTGGTGATCATGGATTGCGATTTGCAGGATCGTCCGGAGGAAATTACCCGTTTATGGGCAAAAGCGCAGGAAGGACACGATATTGTTGTCGGCCGCAGAGTGAAAAGACAGGATAGTTTTTTTAAACGCTTGTCTTCAAAATTTTTTCACGAGGTTATAAAATATATCAATAATCAAAAAAATGATCCGGCGCAGGCGACATTCGGTATTTATTCACGCCGGGTTATTGATAAAATTAAACTTTCATCCGAAACGCCGAAAATTTTCCCCTTGTTGATGCAGCGGACAGGCTTTCCCGTGAAATCCATTGATGTTGAACATTGTTGGCGCGCTGAAGGAAAATCAAGCTATACTTTAAAGCGAAAAATATTCCTGGCCATGAATGTCATTGCTTTTTATTCCGATAAACCATTGAACATATGGGTGCGATTAAAAATATTCGCAGCTGTCGCCGCTTTTTCTTCAGGATTATGGATTTTTGTTCATAGCTTTTTATTTGGTTGCCAATCCGTCGATTGGACGAAAATAATATCTATATCATTTATCCTCTCCGGGGCGGTTATTTTGGGAATGGGTATTCTGGAGATTTACATAAAACGGATTTTCAATCAGTTAAAGAAAAAATCTCCCTCTATTGTCGCGGACCGAACGCAGACAACTTAAAGGACTTATCGGTTTTTATAATATTCCTCTTGTCGGGTAAATATTGCTTCATGAGCATATCTCAAAATGGAAGACGCGCGTTGCATAATACAGCAGTTCGTTAAAGAATTGCTGCGTCGATATGAAACAAAAAAGGATAGATTGTGAAAGATAAAATCAAGATTCCCTTCAATAAACCTTTTGTTGCCGGTAAGGAACTTTTTTATATTGCACAGGCCGTTATGCAGAATAACTATATTGCCGGCGATGGCCCTTTTACAAAGAGATGCGAAGCATGGCTTGAAAGTCGTCTTGGCTGTAGAAAGGTCTTGTTAACCCCTTCCTGCACTGCGGCGCTGGAGATATCGGCAATGCTGGCGGATATTCAGTCCGGTGATGAAATCATCATGCCTTCCTTTACGTTTGTTTCAACGGCGAACTCTTTTGTTCTGAGAGGAGGAGTTCCGGTATTTATCGATATAAGGCCGGATACGCTCAATATGAACGAAAAACTGATTAAAGACGCCATCTCTTCGCGGACGAAGGCCATTCTGCCTGTTCATTATGCCGGTATCCCGTGTGAAATGGATATCATTATGGATATTGCCGAAAGGAATAATCTATTGGTGATTGAAGATGCCGCGCATGGCATGATGTCTGCCTACAAAAAACGTTATTTGGGAACCATCGGACATTTTGGCGCCTGTTCTTTTCACGAAACTAAAAATATTATTTCGGGAGAAGGCGGAGCGTTGCTTGTGAATGACGATAAATTTGTTGAGCGCGCCGAGATCATCCGCGAAAAGGGCACCAATCGCAGCAAATTCTTTCGCGGGCAGGTTGATAAATACACATGGGTCGATATCGGTTCATCTTACCTGCCCGGCGATATTATCGCTGCGTTTCTTTATGCCCAGATGGAAAATGCCGATAAGATTATTTCCAAACGTAATTTAATTTATTCTCTGTATATGGAAAATCTCATCCCTCTGGCGGAAAAAGGTTATATCCGTCTTCCGTGCGTTCTGAATGATTGTTTAACCAACGGACATATATTCCACATTATAACGAGATCGTTGAAAGAAAGAATGGATCTGACTCTGTTCTTGCGGGAAAGAGGCATCATGGCGGTTTTCCATTATGTGCCTCTGCACAGTTCTCCCGCCGGTAAATTATACGGGAGGACTTGCGGGAAAATGGAGGTAACGGACATGGTGAGTGATTGTCTTTTACGCCTGCCGCTTTATTATGAGATGACGGAAGAAGACGTTCAGACAGTTACCGACGGCATTAACGATTTTTATAAGGGATTTTGATTAAACTGTAAAATTCGTAAAGTTTAAAAAAAGGAAGGAAGACAACGAGCCTATGGTTGACGAAGAAAAGAACGGAAATAATGACGGCGTTAAAGTCAGCGATTCTGTTGATGCCGCCGGAGAAAGCACATCAAAAACATCTTCTTTTTTTGCTTTATCAGAAAAAATTTTATCTTCAGAATCTCTGCGGTGGGCGATTATCGCTCTTCTGCCTGTTTTGTTTTTGATGAAATATCCGGTCGACAGAGTGGATTATGATCTGTGGTGGCAGATGGCACACGGCAAATATTATATTACGCATCATACCCTGCGTATGGATCTTTCCGTCTTTTCCTGGACGCCGACGGATCCGACCTGGATTTATAATACCTGCCTGGGGAGCATCATTATTTATCTGTTTTATAATTTTATGGGCGGTTTCGGTCTGTGGCTTTTGCATGCGTCGGTATTTTTGGGAGTCTTTTTTTCTTTTTATTTATTTTTGCGTCTGGTTCATCAGCGTTTGGATATCAATAGTACGGCTATTATTGCCGCTATTGCCATTGCCTGTGCTGTATCCTGCCGTTATTACAAGCCGGAATTATTTTCCGTTCTTTTGTTTTGCTGGACGGCATTTATATTTTTTTACATCAAGATAACGCGCAGGAAAAATCTCTTTTATCTTTATCCCCTGATTTTTGTTCTTTGGGTTAATCTGCACGGCGCTTTTGTTCTCGGTCTGGTATTTCTGGCCATGGCCTTTGCGGGTGAGATTTTAAACAGGATTTTCTTTCCTAAAGAATCATTTACTGCCAAAGAGCTCGTTCATTTTGGAATCGCCTGTTTTTTGTCCATGATGACCACGCTGATTAATCCCTATGGTTTGGATTATCTGGTGAGCCTCCAACCCACCATTATGAGTGCAATGAATTTCCAGAAATACTCCGGG
>JAJFTS010000059.1 GCA_021372815.1 Deltaproteobacteria bacterium
CCAGAGTCCTCTGAGCTATTTCGGCTTTTCTTTCACCTTCTTCAATGGACTTGATAATTGTTTTTATAGTCGCCGTGGGTATCCCCACTTCACGCGCCACCTGCTTCATTGTTTTCTGGGCTTCCTGTATCTCGGTTTTACTCTTTTTCAGAAGTTCAATGGAAACCCGGGCTTCCTTAGCCACTTTCTTTTCATCCTGTTTCGATTTTTTCATCTTGGCCCATGCTTTTTCCAGCTGTGCCAATGTTAATCCCGTCTCTTTTTTATACCGGGCAATGACATTTTCAGCGACTTCGATCTCGTCGGCATACTGACGCAGACGGGAAATAAAACGATGGATTTGCTTCTTGCTGAAACGAATTTTGCGGCAAAGCGTGACAATGCGGCGTGTGTTGATCTCCAACTGAGCGTTTAAAGAAACTCTTTTTTTCTTGGGTAGATTAGCCGCTTTCAGTTTGCTCTTTAAAACCTTATTTTTATCATTAAAATCTTTGATTCTGGCGATCAGCTTAAGAATTCTCTCTTTGTGCTCATCCTCCTCCATAAAACCTTCTTCGTCTTCGATATTATCAACGACATTTTTGCTCTTGAGTTCACCGGTCTGAAGTTTCTCTCCGATACTCAACACTTCATTAATGGAAACGGACAGACGGAATATCGCTGACATCGTTTCGCGAGCACCCTCTTCGATTTTTTTGGCTATTTCCACCTCGCCTTCACGGCTCAACAGTGATACCGAACCCATCTCGCGCAGATACATTTTTACCGGATCTCCGGTCTTGTCCGCACTGGGTACAAGCGCCAGCGTATCTTTAAGATTCACATCGCCGATATCTTTCATCGATTTTTTCAGAGTCAGCTTTTCACCCTGTTCGGTGTCAATAATATCAATATTCTTCTCTCCAAAAAGCGAAATGATATCATCGAGCTGTTCCGCAGATGTTACATCCGGCAGCAGGGCGTCATTGACATCATCATAAGTTAAAAAACCTTTTTCCTCGCCCAGTGTAATTAACTTGTTAACCTCATCGGATTGCACTTCTTTCGCCATTTGGCATCTCCTTCAAGTTTTTATTGTAAAACTCAAATTCCAAAAGCATATAACCAAAAGGAAATTATAAGCGCATCGGAATTTGTAAGTTGTAATGAGACCCAAGTTTCAGAAACAAAATACATAACCTGAAGGTCATCTACGACTGAAACTTGCAGGTCGAATTATCCCGCACAGCGGAGGGTATATAATACCCGTGATTATCCAATCTTTTTAATGTAATTCCTTTTCTTTGGTCAATATATTTCCTTTTTCATAAAGAAGTTTATTGACCATGTCCTCATCGCCGTCTTCCTGAGCCTTGCTCAATTTTATCTTGATCTGACGATGTTGTTCCTTATACCATTTTCTTTTTATCTGCCGCACGTTATCAGCAAATATTTTCCCCAGCATAACATCATCGGCGGGCATCTCCCGGATCATCAGTTGAAACATCTTTTCCCGCAATGCCGGATTTTCATCAGACGACAAAATCACGCCGACATCAACAAACCCGAGTAATTTGTAGGAATCAATGATCTTTTTGCCGAGATTCTGTAATTCAGACTGCAGGAAATAATCCAGTATGTTTTCACTTTCCACCTGTGTTATTTTTTGAGGATATTCCATCATCAATTGAATCAAATACAATTCCACCGCGTCGTTATTGATTTTAAGAGCCGGTTTTATTTTATCCGCTTTGATTTCACTTTTTGCCGCGGTCTTATAAGTTTCTTTTATCAGCAGTTCTTCGTCAATGCCCGTTTTTTCCGCCACGCGCTTGATAAAGAGATTTTTTTCCTTTCTATCGCTGATTTTAGCGATAAATTCCGTGGCCGTCCTGACCATATCTCTTTTATCTTCAAAAGTTCTGCCGGAACCGAGTACATTTTCAATATAATAATCGCTCAGCGGTTGAGCAAGGGAAATCAATTCCTCCATTTTGTCTTTCCCGAACTTTCTCACGTATTCGTCGGGATCGTATTTTCCGGGCAAAATCAAAGCCCGCGCCCTCATCTCTGTACTTAAAAATAATTCCAGGCTGCGGTCAAGCGCTTTTTTGCCGGCTTCATCCGGATCGAACAAAGCAATAACCTCTACCGTGTAACGGCGCAAAAGTTCCAGATGATCTCTGGTGAGCGCCGTGCCTAAAGTGGCCACAACATTGCAAATGCCCGCATTCCATAGGGAAATCAAGTCGAAATAGCCTTCAACAATCAGAGCAAACCCTTTTTTGCGAATCTCTTCTTTCGCTTTATTCAGACCGTATAAATTCTTTCCCTTGATATAAACCGGCGATTCCGGTGAATTGAGGTATTTAGGTTCACCTTTATCCAAAATCCTTCCGCCAAAAGCCACAGTCTCGCCGAAAACATTTTCAATGGGAAAAATAAGACGCCCCCGGAATCTGTCGTAAAAGCTTCCCTCTTTGCCCGTAATAATCAGTCCGGCCTGCTCGGCCAATTTCAGGGACAGGCCGTTTTTTTCAATATATTCCGTCAAAAAACGCCAGGTATCCGGCACATACCCCAAACGGAACTGTTTTACGACATCGTCAGCAATGCCTCTGCCCTGCAGGTATTTTCGGGCCGGAGCTCCCGCCGCGGAGAAAAGGTTACGGGAAAACTGCTGCGACGCCTTTAAATTCAGATTAATGATGCCTTCTTTCAGTAAGTCTTTCTGCCGGCCTTCTTTTCCTGAAGAAACCGGAGGCAAAACAACCCCGGTTTTTGCCGCCAGATCTTTAATGACTTCCGGAAAAGTTTTATCGGCAATTTTCATCAGGAAAGTAATAGCATTGCCGCCCTCCCCGCATCCAAAACAGTAAAATATCTGTTTATCGCGATTGACCGTAAAAGACGGGGTTTTCTCCTGATGAAAAGGACACAGGCCGGTAAAATTCCTTCCTGTTTTTTTTAAGGTAACGTATTCGGAAACAAGATCGACAATGTCAACTCTGTTTTTAATCTCTTCAATCTTGCTGTTGTCAACGTACACTGGTTATCCTGTCTAAATATCCTTTTTCATCAAGGATGAGTGTTCATTTTGATAAAAATGCCTTAACCTTCTCGCCCACAATCTTGCCGTCGGCCATTCCCGTAAGTTTGGGCATCAAAATTTTCATGACCTTTCCCATCTCCTTGACGGAAACAGCTCCCGCCTCCTCGATGGTCTTTTTAATCAGGGCGTCGATGTCTTCTTCCGACATTTGTGCGGGCATGAATTCCTGCAGGAACTTCAATTCCGCTTCCTCTTTTTCTACCAGATCAGTCCGGCCTCCTTTGGCAAACTGTTCGATGGAATCCTTTCTTTGCTTGATCATCGAGGAAAGAACCTGCAGCATCTCGCTTTCATTGAGCGGCCGCATCAGATCGATTTCCTTGTTATGCAGAGCCGTTTTCAACATTCGCGCCGCGGAAAGCCTGATCTTGTCTTTGGCTTTGGCGGCGGCAACCATTTCTTCATTTAATTTGACATTTATATCCATAATTTTTCACCTTAATATTTTGCTTTTTTATAATTCAGCCCAGTTCATCCTGAAGTTTTCTGCCTCCGAGGACATGAACATGCAGATGAAAAACCACCTGCCCTCCTTCGGCGTTGCAGTTAATCGCAACGCGGAAACCACTGGCGTCAACACCTTTAATTTTTGCCACTTTTTGCGCGGCGGCCGTCAAATGATTGATAATGTCATCCTTGTCGGCGGCAACATCCATCAAAGTAGAAATGTGGTTTTTAGGAATGATGACAACATGCACCGGCGCCATGGGATGAATATCATCAAAGGCCAGAACTTTATCGTCTTCATAAACTTTGGCGCAGGGAATTTCTCCCCGCGCAATTTTACAAAAAATACAATCAGACATAACGACCACCTCCGCTTCTTTGCGTTTAACAAAACTCTTTGCTTTTTCTTATCGCTTCTTCCAGAGAAACAGCACCCGTGTAAAGGGCACGGCCGATGATGACTCCGTAAATCTCACAATCTTCTATGGCGCAAAGATTATCAATATCGGCGATGCCGGCCACGCCGCCGGAAGCGATAACGGGAATGTTCACCGCCTTTGCCAGTTCTTTTGTCGCTTTGATATTAATTCCCGTTCCCATTCCGTCGCGTTCGATATCGGTATAAACGATCGCCTTTATCCCGAACTTCTCATAGTGTCTGGCCAGGTCAACCGCGTTTTTCTCAGTCGTCTGCGTCCAGCCCCGCACAGCCACTTTACCGGCCAGCGCATCGATTCCCAAAATTATTTTTCCTGGAAATTCCGCACAGGCGTCACGGACAGTTCCTTCATTTTGCAAAGCGGTTGTGCCGAGGATAACACCGGAGACGCCGTTGTTTAAATAAAACCTGATGGTTTCCATATCCCTGATTCCGCCACCCACCTGAACGGGAACATCAATACGCCCAACGATATCCAGAATAATATTCGCGTTACGAGGCAAGCCGGCTACAGAACCATCGAGATCAACGATATGGATTAATTCCGCCCCTTTTTTCATCCAGGTCAGCGCCATTTCCACCGGGTTATCCGCGTACGTCGTGACACGGTCGAACTTCCCCTGTGCCAGCCGCACGCATTTTCCATCTTTAATATCAATCGCAGGAATAATGATCAAGCGAACCACCCCTCATTGAAAAGAAATCTTTTAATTATTTAACCAAAAACAGAATGCTAAAGTAAAGACGATTTTCGATGTAAAAGGTATTTTCTCCATTTGCTCACTAAAGCCAATTATAAAGAAAGGATCAAGTGATCTGACGCATTACGAAAATATATCTATTCCTGGAAATCCGGAAATGTCTTGAAAACTTCATCCATGCCCTGCTCGGTCAGCTGGCGCGCGGTAATCCATTTTGCCCCGCCCTTGAAGAAAGACGATATTTCAAGAACATTTTCCATCAGAGATTTCTGTGTTTTGTCAAAAAATCCCCGCCAGATGATGCTGCCATCAGCGGTTTTAACCAGATGAATTTCAAAAACCACGGAAGCCGGACGTTCCGATGAATATTTATATCCCACTCTTTCAGTATAACGGTAAACATAGCCGGTTGCCAGAAAATCAGCTCCCAGTTCATTGCCGACTTTTTTTAAATTTTCAACAGAAGCGCCCTTCAGTTTTTCGGAAGAGACCCTTTTATAGACGCTCTGTACTTTTTCCGCAGGAATTATCTCTATTCCTTTTATCCTGCCGAGTCTTTCAAGAAAAATTTCTTCCACTATTTTTTCGGATCCTTCCAAAATTTTACCACCGGAAGAACCGATGTGGCAAAGCGGACAAAAGACGGTATTTCCTTCTTCCGGAGCCAGGGCCTGGAAGGAAACTACCGCGATACGTTTTGCAAATTTGGATTTCTCAGGATCTCCCTGCGCTGCCTGTACCGTAATTGAGCAGGCCAGAAAAACCGCGAAAATCAATCCCGTCGTAAAATGAATTTTTTTACAATAATGATTAAGCAAAATTTTCACCTCGCTTTTTAATCCCCTTAGACGGGATAATTGCCTTAATGAATTTGCTTTCTACCGGAAAACAAATTCTGAATTCCTGACTGACTAAAGCCTTCCTTTCGTGGAAAGAACTCCTTTAACATGTGCATTAACATTGATCGCGTCCCGGAAGGCGCGGGCGAATGCTTTGAATATCGTTTCGATAATGTGGTGACCATTATCACCGTACAAGAAATTGATATGCAGCGTGATGCCGCTGTGATCGGTGAACGCCTTAAAAAATTCCTTGACCAGCGCGGGATCGAAACCGCCGACTTTCCTGCGTCCGTATTTTACATTGTAAATCAGATAAGGGCGGCCGGAAATATCCATATCCACCCGGCATAAGCATTCATCCATCGGCACACAGGCGGAACCGTAACGATTAATGCCGGTCTTTTTACCCAAGGCCTGTCCAACGGCTTTTCCAAGGCAAATTCCCAAATCCTCGACCAGATGGTGATCATCGATATGCGTGTCACCCTTGCTCTTGACAACAAGCTTTAAAAAACCATGACGTGCAAAAAGTTCCAGCATATGGTTGAAGAAAGGGATGGTCGTATCAATCCGGCTACCCTCGGTTTTATCCAGATCAATTTCCAGATTGATATCGGTTTCCGTTGTTTTGCGGACAATCTTTGCTCGTCTAGGCATGAATATGTTTCCTCTTAAATTACCTTATTTAAAGGATACTCGATGATTCCCTGCGCGCCCGCATCCAGAAGTTTCGGTATCAAATCCCGGATGATTTTCGCATCAACAATGGATTCCACCGCAAACCATTTTTCTGAAAACAGGCTGGAAACAGTAGGAGCCTTCAGCGAAGGAAGCAATGCCATGACCTTATCCAGATTTTCCTTGGCGACATTCAGTTTAATGCCGACTTTGCCCATGGCCTGCAGAGAGCCGTTCAGCATGGTGCTGATTTGTTCAATTTTTTTGCGTTTCCAGGGATTATGCCAGGAAGCTTTATTGGCAATCAACTGCGTATTGGTTTTCATCAGTTCGTGAATAATCCGCAGTTTATTGGCCCTGATTGTCGAACCGGTTTCCGTTACTTCCACAATGGCATCCACCAGGCCTTCCACCACCTTGGCTTCCGTCGCTCCCCAGGAAAATTCCACATGAATGTTGATGTTTCTTTCGACAAAATATTTTTTTGTAAAGTTTACCAGTTCGGTTGATATCCTCTTGCCTTCCATGTCTTCAATGGATTTATAAGGTGAACTTTCTTTGACGACCAGAACCCAGCGCGCCTGCTGTGTCGATACCTTGGAATAAATCAAATCGCGCACCACAACGATATCCGACTCATTTTCCATGATCCAGTCGATTCCGGTCAATCCCAAATCCAACGTTCCGTCTTCGACATAACGGGACATTTCCTGCGCCCGGACAAGCTTGCACGAAATTTCCGGATCATCGATATCGGGGAAATAACTTCTGGCATCGCTGGTAATACGCCAGCCGGCTTTTTTAAACAAATCTATGGTATTGGCTTCCAGACTTCCTTTGGGAATTCCCAGCTTCAAAACTTTCATTTATATACTTCCTCTGGATTAAAAATCTTTTCGCCGACAACAATAAAATCTTCACCGCTCAATTTCCGGTAGAAACACGATCTGTACCCTGTATGACAGGCCGCTTCTCCCAACTGTTTAACCTGCAGCAGGATTGTATCATTATCGCAATCGATAAAAATAGCCTTGATCAGCTGAACATTCCCGGACGTTTCGCCTTTCAGCCAGAGCTTGTTGCGCGATCGGCTCCAGTAAGTGGCCTTGCCTGTTTTGAGAGTGGCTTCCCATGATTCACGGTTCATGTAAGCCATCATAAGAACTTCTTTAGTTTCAGCGTCTTGAGCAATCGCTGGAACTAGACCATCTCCTTTGGCAAAATTCGGTTCAATCATTTTAACCTCATATCTTTATAATTTTATATATTTAAAATATGAATTGCTTTAAATCAAGAAATATTTTCACTTTTTACGGCTGCTTATTTCCGCCTTGTTGTAAATTCTGTTTTATGATAAAAAAATCCAATTAAGTTTACCATTTTTACCGGGGGTATAAATATGTCTTTGCTCATGGGAGGAGTAATTTCCGCCATCTTCGGATTAATCGGTTTAATTTTTTTCTGGTCGGATTTTATGACCATTTTTAAAGGTTCCCTGCCTGTCTTCATGCTCTTGGGCGGAGCTTTGGCCGTTTACGTCGGAATTGACGAAATGCAGGAAAAAAACAGAGAAGAAAGACACAGGCAAGAGGAAAAGCTGGAAAAAGCCCAGAAAGAAATCGAAGCCATCAGAGCGGAGGCTGAACAATATAAAGATGAACTCAATAAGCTTAAAGAATCAAAACAACAATAAATATTCAAAATCTGTAAAGATAAATTCAAAAAAATCCGCCGAAAAAGTTTTTCAAACTTTCAAGCGATCATAACCACTTAGAATTAATTAGCTTTTTATATCCGCTGATTCGCCGAGTTCTTCAGGATTGTCTTCAAATATCATAGAGATTTTACTATTACTTAATATTACTTTTTCTTACAAAAAATCAATTTATTCTTTACATAACAATCATTCAATGCTATTAACTCGCAGTTTTAAATAAATATACCCGTTTATTTAAAAATAATGTCGATTAAGGAGGATTAAATGAAGAGATTTTGGTTGATTTTGTTGTCACTGGCACTTGTTATGGCCTTCAGCGCGTCTGCCTTCGCGGTAGATGTAAAGATGAGCGGAGAATATTACGCCGCTGGAATGTATTTAAGTAATACGAATGTAAATGATACATTTTATAAACACAAAAGTGTTGATGCTATTCCAGATCAGAGCACAGCTTTCTTTTACCAGAGGCTCCGCGTTGGTACGGACTTTATCGTCTCTCCGGGCTTGAAACTGGTTACCCGTCTTGACGCCATGGAAAGAGTCTGGGGCGGAGCAAGAGATGAAGAAAACTGGGATACTACTGCGGCAGATTCAGCAGGAACTGTCTTTGAAAATGAAAACATTGCGGTTGACTGGGCTTATATCAATTACGTTTCACCGATCGGCACTTTTGATGTCGGTATCATGAATTACGGCGCCACCGGAACAATATTCGGGAACAGCTCCAAACCCGCAGCCCGGATAAAATATAATTATGCAACAGGTCCTTTCACCATCGGCGTAGATTACTCAAAAATCGCCGATAACAGCTATTCGGCAGTCAATAACACCGCAGACTATACGGATGCAGATAAAGATGTTTACGGAATCGAAGGCACCTATAAGTGGAAAGACGGCAAGGCGGGCATGAAAGTCAATTATTACCGTTATGCCGATAAAAGACCGACTGACGACTATCTGACAAATTATTTTCTTTTCACCCCTTACGCCACCGCAAAAATCGGCCCTGTCGCTCTGCAGGCGGAATTTAATTACGCGACCGGTAAAGTTAAGAAATATGATGATGGAATCGGTGATCAGCGCATGGATCAATATAGTGCCTGGGTTGACGCCACCGCTAATTTCGCCCCCCTGTATGTCGGCGCAAGCATTGCCTACATTTCCGGTGATGATGCTGGTACCCCTGAAAAAGAAGGCGGCACGCTTACCGGCGGTAATGACTGGAATCCCTGCCTGATCATGTTCAACTACTATGATGTGGCTAACTGGGCAGGAACCGTGTACGGCTACGGTGGCGAAAAGGTTACAGGTCCGATGGCGAATGCCATTTTTGCTCAAGGCAGAGTCGGCGTCAAACCCGTTCCCGAACTGGATACGATGCTGTCGATTTCTTATGCGAAAGCCGATGAAGTTGCAAACAGTGGACAGGACAAAGACTACGGTTGGGAAGTCGACCTGACCGGCACTTACAAAATTACCAATAACCTGTCCTATATGCTGGGCATCGGCTATCTCTTTACCGGTGACTACTTCAAGGCTGGCACCACCAATGACGTTAATGACGATTACGTAATCATGAATAAACTGACCCTGACCTTCTAATAAGGGTTTAGTAATCCGATGAAAAAAACCCCGTGAATTTTATTTCACGGGGTTTTTTATTGGACTTTTCTATACTACTTATTTAATTTTGCGGATATCGCCTTCCTTGCCGATGACAACAAGCACTTCTCCGTCCTTAACCACAAAACCGGCGTGCGGAACCATATGGATACTGTCGGAAAGGACATCGCGCACGGCAATGACTTCAATATTGTATTTGTTTCTCAATTGCAGCTCGGCAAGCGTCTTTCCGAGAAAACTATTGGGCGGAGCCATTTCAAAAATCATGTAATCTTCCGAAAGCGGAATATAATCCATGACATTGGGAGATATCAGACTCTTGGCCAGCTTCTTGGCGACATCCATTTCCGGGATAATGACTTCCGTCGCACCGACTTTTTCCAGAATCATTTTATGATCCTCATTGGGAGCTTTAACAATGATATTTTTTACCTTCATCTGCTTTAAATGCAAAGTTATCAGAGTAGCGGCGGCAAGATCTTCACCGAAAGAAATGATGGCGGTGTCGTCCTCTCCTATGCCGATTTCATTCATAATATCCTGTTCCGTGCCGTCGGCCAGGACGGCCTTCGTGCAATAATCCCTTATTTTTTGAATGATATCCTTATTTTTATCAATGACCACGACCTCAAATCCGTTTTCAAAAAGATTACGGACAAGATGGTATCCGAATATCCCGATTCCGATGACAACAGCTCGTTTCATTATTATCTCCTCATTTTTATTATATATTAATATTACACGACAAAATTAAGTTCAAGACGACTTTGTAAAAAGCGCCACAGGCAAGACGCGCAAGTCCTGAGGAATGAGGCCTACTTTTCAGCGTAGGTCGCAAGCCTGCCCCGGCGAAGGCCGGGGAGAGACGAAGCGCAACGCAGCATACCATGGTGCCCTTTGGGTATGGACTTTTTATGAAGTCGTTAGCCGACCATCACTGATTCTTCCGCATAGGTTAAACCCCTCTTTCTGGCCGAATACCAGGCAAAGGCCAAAGTCAAAGGACCCACACGGCCGATAAACATCATGATGACAATGGCATATTTCTGAACGTCGTTTAATTTCGGCGTCACACCCATCGACAGACCAACCGTGCCGAACGCGGAAAAGGTTTCAAAAGCGTATTCAATAAACTGGTAACGGCTGGCAAGCGGCGCGATATTGCGTTCACCGGCCAGCAACAGCACGGCAATAATGACGCCTATGATCATGGCCGAAGCAAAAACAATCGAAATGGTTTTTTCAATCAGTTCCTTGGGGATGGTGCGATTGGCAACGTTAACATTTTCATTGCCTTTCATTCTATTGATCATCAACAAAACCAGCAAAGAGAAACTGGTGGTTTTAACACCTCCGCCGGTTGAACCGGGCGACGCTCCGATGAACATCAGGGCCATGATGACCAGAATCGTGGAATTGGTTAAGATTCCGATATCCACGGTATTAAAGCCTGCCGTGCGCGGGGTAACGGACTGGAAGAAAGAAGTCAGAATCGCCGTTTTGATCGACGCGCCGCTTAACACATTGTTCATTTCCAGAAAGTAAAAACAAACAGCGCCTGCCAGGATCAGCGCCGCTGTCGTAATCAAAACGATTTTGGAATGAAGGGAGAGTTTCTTTTGTTTGCCGCGGAATTTGCTCATCACTTCATGCAGAACGATAAACCCGATACCGCCCAGAATGATCAATCCCATAATGGTTACATTGACAAGGATATCATCCTGATAACGCATCATATTATCGGGGAAAAGCGAATAGCCGCAGTTGTTAAAAGCCGACACAGCATTATAAACCGCATGATAAAAAGCCTGACCCACGGGGAAATCAAAGACAAACCGCACAAACAGCAGCAGAGTGCCGATACCTTCAATAATGAAGGTATAACGCAAGACCCGGACAATGATCAGAAAAAAATCACGCCTTGGTGATTGCATGAATGTCGACTGGGCAATTTCATGTCCTTTGAAGGAAATGCCCCGTCCCATTAAAGCAAACAGCACAATGGAAAAAGTGATAATACCCAGTCCGCCCACCTGAAAAAGAACCATGGTGATCAGCTGGCCGGCCAGAGACAAATCTTTGCTGATATTGATCGTCGCCAGACCCGTCACGCAGACGGCGGAAGCGGATGTAAACAGAGCGTCCACAAAACGCAGATGATGTTCACTGGCGGAAAAGGGCAGCCACAGCGCCAAAGTGCCCAGCATAATCAGACCGGCAAAGCTAAAAACGAATATTCTGGCCGGAGTAAGATGCCTCGCGAAGAATGTCTTGATAAGCAAATAAAGTTTCATATGGCATCCTTCGTTCCGAAGGTTAAAACCTCATTATGATGCGATTTGCTTTTTGCGCTGAGTAATCATCCCCCAAATCATCAACACGGCACCTAAAGAAATAGATGAATCGGCGACATTAAAAGCCGGCCAGTGCCAGGTACGGATGTAAAAATCGAGGAAATCGACAACCGCGCCGTAACGAATCCGGTCAATGAGATTTCCGACGGCGCCGGCAAAGATAAGCGTCATGGATATGATGAAGAGCATATTTTGCGATTTACTTTCCGCAATGTAATAAATAATCAGCACAATGACCAGAACGGTAATCCCGATAAAGAACAAATAGCGGAAAGTTTCTGATGCGCCGGCCAGAAATCCGAAGGCGGCGCCGGGATTCATCACATAAACAAGATTAAAAAAACCTTCGATAACGGGACGTGCTTCATGGAGTATAAAATTTTTTACAATAGCGGCCTTTGTTATTTGATCCAACACAACAATTGCCGCCGCTCCCAGTATAAAAATTATTATATTTTTTTTCAAACAGTTCTCCTTAATTAGAGCTTTTTATTTATTTACAGATTCGGCAGACAACGGGCGCAGACCGTGGGATGATTCGCGTCGGAACCGACTGATTCTTCATAAATCCAGCAGCGTTCACATTTACCGCCGCGGGCCTTTTCCACGCCGACAACGAGTCCTTCGATTTCCGCGCTCTTGAAAGGCGCAGCGATATCTTTTTCATTAGCCAGTTGCAGCTGCGACACAATCAGCAGGGCTCTCAAGTCCTCGAGATGCGCGGCAAACAACGCCTGCAATTTTTCCGGAGCCGCAATCGTGATGCGCGCATCCAGAGAGTGACCGATTGTTTTTTCTTTCCTGGCCTGCTCGACCGCTTTGGCAATTTCGCTTTTCGCGTCAATCATGGTCTTCCAGCGTTCACCCAATTCCGCATTAAAATATTTATCGCTGATCTGCGGGAATTGCGCCAGATGAACACTTTCTTCCTTGTCGCTCCAGGAAGGCATTGCCGACCACACCTCTTCCGCGGTGAAGGTCAGAATCGGGGCGAGCAATCTGGTCATCGAATCCAGAATTATAAACATCGCAGTCTGACCGGAACGGCGCACCGTGGAGGCAGCCTTGTTTGTGTAAAGCCGGTCTTTTAATACATCGAGATAAAGCGCGCTCAGATCGACCGTACAGTAATTGTAAAGGGTATAGAAAACCACATGGAACTGATAACGTTCGTAAGCTTCCGTCACGCGTTTGATGACTTCCTGCAGGCGATGGAGCGCCCATTGATCCATTTCAGTCATCTGCTCATAAGGCACGTTGTCTGTGCCCACGTTAAAATCATAGAGGTTGCCTAAAATGAACCGGCTGGTGTTGCGAATGCGCCGATAGGCTTCCATCAATCGTTTGAGAATTACTTCGGAAATGCGGATGTCATCCGTATAGTCTTCCGCCGCCACCCACAGGCGCAGGATTTCCGCACCGTATTTGGCAATGCCTTCTTCCGCGCTGATCACGTTGCCGACAGATTTGGACATCTTTTTGCCTTCGCCGTCAACAACCATGCCGTGCGTCAGAACGCTTTTGTAAGGCGCGCGTCCGCGCGTTCCGACGGATTCCAGCAGCGAGGAATGAAACCAGCCGCGATGCTGATCGTTGCCTTCCAGATACATGTCGCAGGGCGAGCTCAGATCCGGTCTTTTTTCCAGAACGGCCGCGTGGCTCACGCCGGAATCAAACCAGACATCCAGGATATTTATTTCTTTCGTAAACTCGGTCCCATGGCAATGCGGACAGGCCGTGTGCTTCGGCATCAGGTCTTTCGGCTCCTTTTCAAACCAGACGTCCGCGCCGCTTTTTTCCACCAGCGTTACCAGATGATCCATAATTTCCTTGGTCATGACTTCATTTTTGCATTTGGCGCAGTAAAAAACGGTAATCGGCACGCCCCACAGTCTCTGGCGAGAGATACACCAGTCGGGACGGTTTTCCACCATGCCGTAGATGCGGTCGTGTCCCCATGAAGGAATCCATTTGACTTCATCGATGGCAGCCAGCGCTTTTTTGCGCAGATCGTTTTTTTCCATCGAGATGAACCACTGCTCGGTGGAACGGAAAATGATGGGCTTCTTACAGCGCCAGCAGTGCGGATAGGAATGCTGCATGGGCACATGTCCCATCAGCGCGCCCACTTCATCCAGTTTTTTAATGACATTATCATTCGCGTCGAAAACAAACTGTCCCGCGAAATATTCGACATCTTCCGTGAATTTTCCTGCGTCATCCACCGGTGCGTAATTGTCCAGACCGTATTCCAGACCGATTTCATAGTCTTCCTGACCGTGGCCGGGAGCGATATGCACGGCGCCCGTTCCGGCATCCAGCGTGACAAACGGCGCCAGAATCAGAAGGCTGTTTCTTTTAATCAGCGGATGAACACACTTCTGGCCTTCCAGAACAGCGCCTTTGAATTCATCAATAATTTCATATTTCTTATC
>JAJFTS010000081.1 GCA_021372815.1 Deltaproteobacteria bacterium
ACTTTATGATCCGGGTAGAATTGCGAGGTTGTATTACGATTTGTTCTGTAATATAGTTCAAAACAACAGACGTTGATTAAAAGTCCCCGATCTAGCGAGAGACGTTGGTGGATAAAATACTTTTTACAGCGACAGAATCGCAACTCCATATTGAAGCTTTTCATCTTCCCTATCTAAAATGGTTTAAGGAACATGGTTATGAAGTCCATGTAGCAACCCGCAGAGAAAAAAACATTCCGCATTGCGATGTGCTGCACGACATATCTTTTAGAAGATCGCCTTTTCGACTGGAAAACTTTAAAGCCTATCAGCAGTTGAAAAAGATCGTGGATGCTGATGATTATAAACTGATCCATTGCCATACACCCATGGGCGGTGTCATCACGCGATTGGCTGCAATCCGGGCGAGGAAAAAAGGAACAAAGATTTTATATACCGCCCATGGATTCCATTTCTTTAAAGGCGCTCCCTTGATAAACTGGCTGTTCTACTACCCTGTGGAAAAATGGCTTTCGAAATACGCGGATTGTATCATTACAATTAATGAAGAAGATTACGGCCATGTAAAAAGCAAAGGATTCAAATCAAAAGAAGTCCGTCTGATAGATGGCGTAGGCGTTGATCTTTGCAGGTTTAATCCGATAAAGATTCAGGATAAAAAAGCCCTTCGGGAAAAATATGGTTACAGGCAGGATGACTTTATTCTTATTTATGTCGGGGAGCTTATCTATAGAAAGCATCAGGATTATTTTTTCGATATCGTGGATTTGATGAAGAATAAAATTCCCCGTCTGAAACTTCTGCTGGTGGGCAACGGATCTCTGATGCGGAATTATGTGGAAACAATCAAAAAAATGAATCTCGATCAATACGTTGTGTTTTTGGGTTATAGAAAAGATGTTCCCGCGCTGATGGCTTTAGCGGATGTCGCTGTTTCATCATCTCGGCAGGAGGGGCTGCCGGTCAATATCATGGAGGCGATGGCATCCGGGTTGCCGCTTGTTGTTTCCAACTGCAGAGGGAACAGGGATCTTGTTCATCATGATGTGAACGGCTTTGTTTTTGATCTGGACAAGCCCGAAGAGTTTTCCTCAGGCATCGAGCAGCTTTTTGGGTCTGAAGAATTGAGGAAAAAATTCGGCGCAAACAGCCTGAAAATTATAGAACGTTATTCACTTTCAGTTGTTCTCAGCGAAATGGAAAAGATTTATGAAAAATATCTCTGAAAGGACAATCCCTAAAGTAATTCATTATTGCTGGTTCGGACAGGACCCGTTTTCGCAGGATGTGGAGAAATGTCTGGCAAGCTGGAAGAAACAAATGCCGGATTATGAAATTATTGAATGGAATACAAAGAACTTTGATGTCAACATGTGCGCATACACACGGCAGGCTTTTGAAGCGGGCAAATATGCCTTCGTATCAGATTATGCCAGGCTTCACATATTATACAATTACGGGGGCATTTATCTGGACTCCGATGTCGAGGTTTTGAGGTCTTTGGATTCGTTGCTGACCTATGAAGCTTTTACAGGCTTTGAATCGAAATATCTTTTGGCGCCGTGGATTCTGGCCTCAATAAAAAAACATCCCATGATCAAACATTTTCTCGCTTATTATGATGACCGCACGTTTATAAAAGACAACGGCCTTTATGATATGACACCCAATACAGTGCCCATAACCGAAATTTGCATTGAACAGGGACTCCTTTTAAACAATACAGCGCAAAACATCAAAGGGTTACAGGTCTATCCTGACCATTATTTCTGTCCGTGGAACCCTTATGAAAACCGACGCTGTTTTACGCAGGATACTTATACAGTTCACCATTTTGCCGGCGGCTGGTTGAGTGAAGAGCAGAAAAAAATAAGGAGCTCCCTTTTATGGAAAATTGCGCATGAATTCGGGAAAATAGCTTTGAGACTGTTGGGGATCAAATGGTATATGAAATTAAAAGAAGTAATGAGAATTTAGTCTGCAAACCGATGTCAAAACATTTTTTTACAGTAACTTTCCGCTAATCCTTCCTTATGAAATGATTTTTCAAAACAGCGGCCTTTATTATTCCTTCACAGGATCGGTATAAGTTGATTTATGCAGCCCGTTAAGAACCAATATTTAATTGACACTTGGATGATATATTCTTATATTACCGATAAAAGGCGGGCCTATTATGAAATGGACAGGTAAAAAAGTCGGCTTGGCGCTGGGTGGTGGCGGTGTCCGCGGCTTTTCTCATATTGGTGTTCTCAATGTTCTGGAAGAGGAAGGCATTCATATTGATCTGATTGTGGGAACAAGTGCCGGCGCGCTGATCGGCGGTGCTTATGCCTGCGGCCTGTCGCCCCGGGAAATTCAGGATAAAATTAACGCTTATATCCGCAGTCCGGAGTTTGAAGATTCAAAGCTCAAATCCATCGGCCTGACATTCTGTCAGGAAGAAAAAAATTTTTTAAAAAAAGCGCAGACCTATATAAAAAATCGCTTCTGGTTTGCTCAGGCATTTTTTAAACCATCCATAGTGCCTTCCCATGATTTTCAATCTCTGATGAACTATTTTCTGCCGGAGATTGACATCAGCGAAACCCGTATCCCTTTTCGCGTTGTTTCCACCGATTTGATTACGGGAAAGAGAATTGTCTTTTCCGAGGGCTCACTCCGTCAGGCCGTTCAGGCAAGTTGTTCGGTTCCGGGAGCGGTCGCGCCGGTTCATCATGGAGACTGGCTGCTGGCTGACGGCGGCATTACCAGCATTGTTCCTGTTCACGCCACACGAGAGGCCGGAGCTGATGTTGTTATCGCTGTAGTGGTAGATCGCGATATGAGAACGGATGTTGCTATCGAAACGGCGAAAGATGTTTTATTACGGGCGGGAGAAATTACAACGAGCACTCTGGAAGCAGCCGAACTGGAGAGTGCAGATGTAATTATTCGTCCTCAGGTCGGAGACCTTCACTGGATGGCTTTTAACCGGGCCGGCGATTTGGTTAAAATCGGCGAGCAGGCCGCCCGTGAATCCCTGGAAGAGATCAGCGCCTCTCTTCCCGTATACCGAAGGGTGGTACGTTTTACCAGACGTTTTGTCGGAAAATGATTGAACAAACAGGCAATTCCCACTCAATATATTAATATGACTGCTGAATATGGTAATTTTCGCGTGTTCCGGGTAATCTTCAGGAAAAAATAAAAATTCTTGATTTCTGACCAAGTTTGATATAGATACCACGCCTACTAAATTTTAGGACTCCTTGCCCGTCCATTGCGGGCTTTAGAGCCGAAAGGAGAAAATTTTGCAAAGATACGAAGTTGTGGCTATAGTTTTAGCCGATTTAAATGAAGAAGACATCACTGCCTTAATTGAAC
>JAJFTS010000101.1 GCA_021372815.1 Deltaproteobacteria bacterium
GTCGATATCCCCTGCTTCTGCATGGTCACGCCAAAGAGCGTATCGGCAACTTCCATGGTGCTTTTGTTATGCGTAATCATCACAACCTGAGAGTGGAAGGCGACATCTTTAATCAGCCGGTTGAACAGATTGGTATTGGCGTCATCCAGAGCGGCGTCAACTTCGTCCAGAACCAGAAACGGCGAAGGACGGTACTTTAAAATGGCGAAAATCAGAGCAACCGCCACCAGCGACTTCTCACCGCCGGAAAGCAGATTGACATTCTGTTTTCTTTTGCCGGGAACCTGAATATCGATATCCACGCCTGTTTCCAGCAGGTCGTTTTCGTCGGTCAGCAGAAGCTCACCGCGGCCTCCCTGGAAAATCTGCGCGAACACTTCTTTGAAGCAGGTGTTGACCGCTTCGAAGGTTTCGAAAAACCGGGCACGGGAAATCTTATTAATCCGTGTGATTGTCCTTTGCAGAACATTCAGCGAAGAGTTCAAATCCGCTATTTGAGTAGACAGAAAGTTATAACGCTTATCAAGCTCCTCATATTCATTGAGCGCGAGCAGGTTCACTTCCCCGAAGGTGTCTATGATTTGCTTGTTTTTTTCCAGCAAGGCAACCAGTTCGGCCAGCTTTTCTTCCGTAACTTTTTCAAAGCTCTGCACCATGCCGGACAAATCAACATCGTGCTTTTCCGCAACTGCCTTTCTCAGATTTTCGCTGTTGATGGATGTTTCCCGGCATTGAATTTCCATTTCATTAATCCGCTGGCGCAACTCATCCAGGTTCTTTTTTATTTCCCTTATTTCACTTTCTTTTATTTTCAGCTGAGCGTCTTCACGGTTCTGCTCCGCTTTCTTTTCCGCCAGAAGCGTTTCCTGAGCCGCAAAACTGCTGTAAAAATCTTTCAGCGAAGTCTGTTCGTTTTCGATGGTCTGCGTTAATTCGATAATCTGCTTTTCGCAGGAGATGATTTCCTCTTCCTTGGCCTTATTTTCATTTTCGATAGCAACAATATTATCCTGTAGTCTGGAAATGGTGCGTAAATCGGCTTCCTTTTTTTCTTCCAGAGAAGCCATTTCTATTTTTTTGCCGGTTAAATAACGTTCCTGTTCGTCAATTTCCGTGCGGGACTGTTCTCTCCTTTTGTTAAAGGCGGAAATGATTTCATTGATTTCTTTTTCTTCTTCTTCCTTTTGTAAAACATCGGCGCTGAATTTCAGCAGTTTTTCTTCAGCTTCCGATTTTTCCGAATGGAGGGTTTGCCTGTTGAATTCCAGAACGGCAACCCGCTGCTTCAATCTGTTTGTTTCGTCTTCGAAGCGTTCGCTATCCTTTTTTCTGCCGTTGACGGCAATTTCCAGCGCGTGAATGTCTGTTTTCAGCCGGCTGATTTCTTCCTCCCAGCGGGAAATCGCGGCAGCCAGATTATTTTTCTGATTTGTTTTTTCTTCCAGTTCAACGGTCAGCGCGGCAACTTCACTTTCCAGTTCACCGATTTCTCTCTTGGTGGCCAGCAGACTTTTTTCCACAGCCGAACCGCTGCCGCCGGTCAACACACCGTGCGGGCTGATAATATCGCCCTCCGGCGTGACAAAAGTTCCCCGGAAACCATTTTTCTTCCAGAGCGAAATGCCGTTTTCAATGGTCGGTATCAGCAAAACATCGCCCAGCAGACAATCAACGATTTGCTGAAAATCTTCTTTGACTTTTACTTTTTCCAGCAGGGGCTCCGCTTCGTTGAGATGTTCTTCGCTGTAAGTTTTTGCGTAGTTGTTTCTTAAATCCACCGAAACAAAACTGCCCCGGCCCAGCTGGTAGTTTTTCAGATAATCGATCGCGCGCACACCGTCTTCCTGGCTTTTCACCACCACATATTGCAATTTTTCGCCCAAAACAGCTTCCACGGCGGCTTCGTATTCACGGGGCACGCTGATGTGATCGGCCACGACTCCGTAAAATTTGTCGCTGTGTTCTTTATTCTCGATGATCGATTTGACGCCCTCATTACACCACTTGTAGGCTTCCTCAAATTCTTTGAGCGAAAACAGCCGGGCAGATTTGACACTCGTGTCTTCCCTGATTTTCGCGACATCCTCTTCATTCAGCTGCAAATCCGATTTAGCGCGTTCCAGTTCGGATACCGCTTCAGCAAGTTGTGTTTGCAGCCCGGTAATTTCCTCTTCATCTTTCTTTAACTCTTCAATGACTTTTTCCAGCCGGCCCGACACATCGGCCATCATCTTCTGATCTTCATCAAGCTCGCGCGTTTCTCTTTCTTCGCGTTTCTTCAAATCCTCGATGTTTTTATTCAGGCTGGAAATCATGTTGTGCAGCCGGGCTTTTCCCGTCACGATATCAATGAAGACAATCTTTTTTTCTTCCAGTTGACTGTTCAATTCCCTGTCGGCATCGGCCAGTTCCCGGACTTTACTCTCAATTTCTTCATGTTGAGTTTTCAATGCGGCAATTTTGCTCTCCGCTTCATCCGAGTTTTTGCGCAGATTCTCAATTTCAGAAGCTAAATCGGCCTTTTTCGCCTGCAGCACCTGGATTTCCGCCAGATCTTTCTGCTTGCGTTCGGACATATCGGCAATTTGGCGCTGGGCAAATTCAATGCCTTTCTCTTTGATACTTATGGAGTTCTTGATTTCGTAGAGTTCCTGCTGAGCCTTGTTCGTCAGTTCCTCGTTTTCCAGAAGCCTCATTTTCATTTCATCCAGCGCCGATTCTTTCGCTTCCAGATGGGTATGAATCAGAGTGTCCTGATTCTGCAATTCCGACCGCTGAGTCTGCAGTTCGGCTTCCTTCTCGGTAAATTCGACATAGTTTTGCAGGGCGACTGTTAATTCCGCTTCCTTCATTTCCTGCTTGATGTTCTTATACTGTTCGGCACGCTTCGCCTGCCGGGAGATGGTATTGAGCTGGGTTCTAACTTCTTTGATAATGTCGTTGAGCCGCACCATATTCTGCTTAGTCGCTTCCATCTTACGGACAGCGGCTTCCTTGCGGCTTTTGTACTTGGACACACCGGCGGCGTCTTCAATGTATAATCTTCTGTCTTCGGGCTTGGCTTCGACAAGATTGGTCACATGACCCTGTTCCACCAGCGAATAGGTTCTGGCGCCGACGCCAGTGCCCATAAAGAATTCCTTAATATCAAGAAGACGGCAGGGAGCTTTGTTGATAAAGTATTCGCTTTCGCCGTCAAGAACAACGCGGCGGGAAATGGATATTTCGTTCAAATCCGAATAGGCCCCGGGAAAATTGTTACCATTGGCAATCAGAGTCATCGTAATTTCCGCCATGCTGACCGGTGCGGAATCCTGGCTGCCGTTGAAAACGACATCGTCCATTTTCTTTCCGCGCAAAGCCTTGACTCTTTGCTCGCCCATGACCCAGCGGATGGCGTCAACGATATTGGATTTTCCGCAACCGTTGGGACCGACAATACCCGTTACGCCGCTGGAAAAATCAAGAACAACCCTGTCCCGAAACGATTTAAACCCTGATATTTCTAATCTTTTTAGATTCATAATACATCTTTATTTGATTGTTAAAATTTAAGGAATGCTAACAAAAGATTAATCCTTTGTAAAGAAAAAATACAACAAAATGTGGTTTTATGAAAATCAGACCACAATATGTAGTGTTTTGATTTTTTTTAGCTTTTTGTGCACTCCTCTTCTTTTCCGGATAATTTGCCTAAAATATTTTTTCAGTCAATAGAAAAGGCAGGGCCAGTATCACCCTGCCTTGAGAAACAACCCTGTAAACAATTAATATTCTAAAACATTTTTAAAAATTAATATTGCCCCGCGATATAATTACTAAGTTGGTTAATCAACACATCTTTCTGGGAAATTGTTGATTTTACTACATCTCCTATCGATACCAGCCCCATAAATTTGGAGCCTTCAAAAACAGGCACATGTCTTATATGTTTGCCTGTCATCAAGATCATGCAATCCTCGACAGAAGAATCCGGTTTCACTTTAAACATTTTTTTAGAAGGCGTCATGATTTCTTTTACAAGAGTCTTAGGAGAAGTTTTCCCTTTCAGGACAATTTTTCTGGCGTAATCGCGTTCGGTAATGATACCTTCAATCTTGCCCTTTTTATCAACAACCATTAATGCTCCGACTTCTTTTTCCGCCATCAGCTTCAGTGCTTCAAACACTGTAGCATTTGGCAGAATTGTCCACAACTGCTTCGCTTTCCCCTTTAAAATATCGCTCACCCTTTGCATAATCCTTTACCTCCTCATTCAAATTCTTTGTCCTTGTTTGAGGTTAATTTTAAAAGAAAAAATAAAAGATAGCAAGTATTTATATAAAACAATGGTGAGGAAAGGAGCGTCTCTTCAACGCAATTTCCTGCTATAAACTTTTCTGTCTGATTATATTTCTTCTCCCGCTTTATGGCCTTCGTGAATAGCCTCCAGGATACGACGGGGACTTTTGGCATCACCGACGATTCTATGGGGTACGGACAACTCTTTGAGTATACCTTCAAGAGTATTTTCCGATCTGGCACCCATGGCTGTTACAATCAAGGCTGCGTTTTCCACTTTCTCCGTACCCATCCAGCTATAACGGACAGCATCGTCTTCAATACCCAGCACTTTAGCGCCGAAGAACAACCTGCCGCCGCCGTCCTTAATGCGCTTGTGCAACCAGTATCCATGAGCGGTAAATTTGGTCACCGGCGGGTTTGTCTGCATTTCCAGAACCGTGACTGTAATGCCCCTGGCCAGAAGATAATCCGCGGTTTCCATGCCCACGTATCCCGCGCCTAAAATGACGGCCGGACTTTTCAGCTCCACCTTGCCGGTCAGCACATCACGGGCGTCCGCCACTGTCTTTGAATCCAGACCGGGAATCGGCGCCGTCACCGGATAGGCGCCGCAGGCCAGTATTACGGCATCAGGTTTTTGTTTTCTTATCTCATCGTCGCTCACGGCATGGCCGCAATAAACAGGCACGAAATTCTTTTTCAGAGAACGTAGAGACCAATTAACCCAATCCATAAAAACTTCTTTATGAGGCGGACGGCTGGCTGATAAAAGCTGCCCGCCGGGTTTATTTTCTTTTTCAAAAATCTCCACTTTATGGCCTCTCGCCGCCGCTGCCATGGCAGCGGAAAGTCCTGCCGGACCGGCGCCGATTATCCAGACGCGTTTCGGAGGATCGGCTTTGGGCGCCGGACCTTTGTATTCACGGCCGCACTCCGGATTGAAACTGCATGTGGCGGATTTCATCTCGAAACTCAAACGGTCGATACAGCCCTGATTACAGGCCGTACACCGACGGATATCGTCAAGCGCTCCGTCCCGGACTTTGTTGATGAAATCGGGATCGGTCAGATGCTGACGCCCGAAACTGATCAGGTCGGCATCGCCCCGCGCAATGGCCTGATCGGCCAGTTCGGGATCATTGATGCGGCCCACGCCGATAACCGGCACCTTCACAACATCTTTCAGCGCGCGGGCCCGATACAGATTGAAACCGGGTTCGGTATCCATGGAAGCAATGGACAAACCGCCGGGCGTCGAATAAACGCCCACGGAACAATGAATGGCATCGACTCCGGCGGCAACCGTTTGCGGTACAAACTTTTGCATGAAAGCTAAATCATAACCTCCGCGCACCAGTTCATCTGCCGATACGCGAATCCAGACAGGAAAATCTTTGCCCACAACTTTACGCACCGCCGCAATGATTTCCAGAATGAAGCGCATGCGATTTTCATCGCTCCCGCCATACTGATCTTCTCGCTGATTGGAAAAAGGAGAAAGAAACTGATTCAAAAGGTATCCATGCGCGCCGTGAAGCTCCACGGCATCGAAGCCCGCCTGACGCGCCCGTCCGGCTGCGCTGGCAAAAGCATCTATCACTTCGGCGATTCTTTCCGGTGACATGGCCTCGCAGGGCTGACCCAGAATAACACTGGGTATGGCTGACGGCGCTTCGGGTATGGCGCCGGTTGCGGCCTCAAAAGTCTCGCGCCCGGCATGATGCAATTGCAGAGCCGCCTTTGCTCCCCAGCGGTGCAGTTCCTGTGGAATGCGCGCCAGTCCCGGAATAAAGTCATCTTTCCAGGCGCCGATTTCACTGGGAAACCCCTTGCCGCGTGGATCAACAGCGCACACTTCCGTAATAATCAAACCGGTGCCGCCCTGCGCCCGCCGCGAAAGATATGCCAGCAGACGATCGCTTACCGTGCCGTCGGTATTGCCGTAACCCGTACCCATCGGCGGCATGACGGCCCTGTTTTTCAGGGTCATCCCGTTAATCGTGATTGGCAAAAATAGATGCGATAATTTCATTCAGGCCTCCCTTGATACGCCCTATGTGAACCATAAAGCTTCAAAAATTTTCAATAAATATTTTAAGGATTTGCATCGGACATATTTGACTTACAACTGACGCAGGAAACGACAATAAAATATCGGATTTCTATTCCCAGATAATAATCTGTTTCGTTAAATCAATCTTATAACTCAATCTTCCGAGCACATCCATACCGAGCAGTCCGTCAAAATTAACGGCATAACCATCATGGGGAACAATCATAATATCCCAGTTGGGAATTGAGTGAGGTCCTATTTTTAAATTATCAACCGTGATAATATTTGTATCGATGATGCCTCCGCCGACAACTCCCGCCTTGGCCTTTTTTGTCTTATAACGATTGACATATAACCGGTCGGAGATTCCCGTGTGGATGGTTGTTTTTGTCGCGCCGGTGTCCATTAATAAATTAACATTAATCTCCTTGCCGTCGTAAACAATTGTTACAGGAACCAGAACCTGGTTTCTGCTTACCATAATCTTCGTAATTTTGTTATCTGCAGAAACGGCAGCCTTGCTTCCCCCTTGAGAATCCGTCATTTCTTCATAGGTCCCGACCGGCGCGCAGGTTTGACCCTCTACCGGAAAATTCAATAACATTTCGTTTCCATCCTTATCAACACACTGATAAAATGTCCCGGCGTGGAGAAGCATCGGAATAAATACCGGGTAAAAGACAGAAAATGACAGCATCAGAAACTTAAAGAAAATCGGAAATGATGTTTTTTTCATTATTTCTCCCGAACCGTTGATCCATACGATTCTATACTTATCAAAAAAACGACTGTACTTAAAGCAACAATGGTTGTCTGACTCAGCGCCGGTTATTTGTTTTTAATTTGTCGACTCTCAATCAAGAAAGTGCAGGACACGCACTCCTTTTTGACCGATTTCATAAGAAAATCCGCTGCCGTCCGGATAGCCGCCTCTATCGTCTTCAATAATAAAATGTTCTATCTCTACTCTTTTCCCGTTCATGTTGCCCGATATGTTATCAAAAGGAATATCTTTTCCGTCAGAGTCAACAATTTTGGAGTTTCTCCATATATAAAAAATATCCGTTTCGCCGTTAGCAGCTTTGACTTCCATTTTAAAGTTGATGATCCATCGAAAACCGAAGGGTTTAACAAAACGACATTTTTCAATAATGCCTGTATATGTATCGGTTCGCACATTTTGTGGAAAACGCGCCTGATTAGATGCCATCGCTGTATTACTGGTCTGAAAGTTGCCTATGATTTTGCCCTGAGGCAGAGTCTTTACATAATATTTGCCCTCGTAATCCTGAAGTTTCAAAAGCCTGATGTTTAAGGTTGTGAATCCCATATACGGTTCCTGCTGCAGAAATATGATATCGCCTGCTTTTGCCGACACATTGATTTCCGCCCAGTTGCCTGCTTTCGTAAATATCTTATGTTCGCCTGGAGTGATACTAAAGCAGGTATACTGCTGTCCCAGCGTGGCGCCGACTTCCGATTGCGAATCATTATTGTCAAGATAGACCGGGAACATGTATCCGTTCTTTGATGCATGCTTGGCAAAAGTTGACGGATTGACAACATAAACGATCGCCTTCCCCTCTTCCGGAAGTCTGGGCAGCTGATAGTTGGTTATCTGAGACTTCATTTCATCCGGTCGCGGAACACTGGCGCATCCCCCCAAAAATAAGAACACAAAAAAAAGAATGCTCAGCCCTGCGACACGATTCCTTACCATCTAATTTAACCTCCTATTTTTTTGCAGAAAATAAAATATTAAATTCACTACTGTTCCAACGTTTTCATTGAGCGATACTGTAAGTTATAGAAAATAAAGCAAATAATCAATAAAAAGTTATTTATCGATTTGAAATATTTTTTTGGGAATGCCATAGTCTCGTATCACATAGGGAAAGGATAGTTGTTAATGAATTCCGGAAGAACGATTTTTTCACAAATCATGGATTATTTACCGACTTACGAATTCCGGCAATGCGCCGAACGATACGCAGGGAATCACAAAGTCAAAAGCTTTTCCTGTTGGGATCAATTTTTGAGTATGGTCTTTGCGCAACTGACCGACCGTGAAAGTCTGCGGGATATTCAGGCCTGCCTTCAGGCTGCCAAACAAAAGACCTATCATATGGGCATTCGGGGAAAAATCTCCCGCAATACGTTGGCAGATAGAATTATTCTTCAAGTGAATCAAACAGCATCTGCCGATCAAGGCGTTTTACGGCACATCCGAAAATGCAATCAAAACAAAAATATGGATTGCGATCTCTGTTTATGTGCTGATGGCGATCATCAAGAAACAGCTGAATCTGGAGCAGAGTCTCTATACGATTTTACAAATTATCAGTGTGACGCTTTTCGAGAAAATACCGCTTTTCCAAGCGCTTACCGATGTTGAGGTTCCGGAAGAAAATACAGAAGCTAACAGCCAGCTGAATTTATTCGATTAACGTTGGGACAGTAGTGGACTAAAATAATTATTTAAGAAGATTGAGTGCGTTACCGCGGACGAGCAAGTCGGAGGCTCTAGCCAAAGATGATTGCTGATCATAAACCTTTTTGCATGAATCCAGCTTGATTTGTTTGCGATCATTTGCCTGATAGCACTTGCCGCTGGTAAAGTTGTTATCACCAGGGTTAGTGTAAAAGACTTTGGGTGTTTCAATGAGTTCGATGTTACCGGCACTGTTACGCTGGATGGCTACAGGTTGGCGTAGAGAAAGAAGATCCTGGCCCAGCATGGTTCGGGGGGCTTTTATACCCAAGAGACCAAGGATTGTCGGGGCGTAGTCCAGGTGGCTGGCCGGTGTTTTGTCTTCGCCGGTAATACCACTGCCTGGAACGTGAATGATCATGGGGATGTGTTCGCCATCATGAAAGAAACTGATCTGATCGAATTTATTCAAGCCGATAAACTTAGCGAAAGCCGTATCCTTTTCGTTGCTTATATAGGCTCTGTGATCGCCGAATAACACCAGAATGGAATTATCGTAGAGGCCGTTCTTTTTGAGCTTGTTGATCAGCACGCCAATCTGTTTATCAACATAGGCCAGAGTTTGAATATAGTCCATTTGATAGCCGGTGATTCCATGATTATGGGTAATCTTGAGCGGTTTAAGGTCTTTATCGAGTGAGAATGGTGTGTGCGAGGTAACCATCATAATATTGACATAAAACGGTTGCTTTATCCTCGTTATCTTAGGTAGGCATTGTTTAATAAGGTCCTCGTCGCTCAACCCCCAGCCAACAGGCCGATTAACTTTGAAGGAATCAACACAGTGATAAACCTTCCAGCCAAGGCAGGGGTAGACTACGTTGCGGTTCCAGAAACTGGCGGCATCACCATGAAAGACAGCGGTCGCATATTTTTGGTTATCAAGGACTTCGGGCAAGGCATTATAGTCGTGAGTCGGGTACTCAAAAAAAGCCACACGATCCATTGTAGGCAGTAGTGAATTTTGACTTTCGAATTCAGCATCAGCGGTGTGACCAGCACTGACATCATCGTGATAATTCGAGAAGTACTTACTCTCCTTAATGAGCTTATTAAGGTTAGGTGTAATTTCTTGTCCCTCAATCCTGCGATTGAGCGCAAAGGTCTCGAACGATTCCATTAGCACAAGGATAACGTTTTTGCCTTTAGCGGCACCAAAGTATGGGCCAGGGGTTTGGGCGGCAGAACGTTTCTTTGCCCAGTCGGCAACGTATTTTTTATCGGCCGTGGTAATGCCGCGTGGGCTGGCAAAGTAGCGATAGGTGTCCAGGACCGAGTACATGTGGATGCCGACTTTGGCGACCATGTACCTGTTATCGTAGGGTACGTTAAGGAGCTCATCGAAGCGACCGTTCCTGCGATGCTCAATGCCTAGCATAGCGGCAAAAAAGGAGATACCAATCAGCAAAATGGCGACCAAGCCGACCAATCTAGTGCGACGGCGATAGCGCAGTTGTGGTGTGCGGCGATCCACAAACCAATACCACAAAGCAATGATTGGCAGCATCGTTATAAAAAATAGCAGCGCTGGTGAAAGCTGGATCTTGATGGAGTCACCGACAGTACCGACGTAACTGGCATAGCGAATGGCCGATCCGCGAATAAAGGTATTGAGTGACAGAAAATAAATAAACTGGGCAACAAAAAGAAGTTCGATGAGTATAGCGGAGATGGTTATCCAAATGTAGCGAGTCTTACGATACAAAACGATGGCCGGCCCAAACACGCAGGTTCCAAAAGCCAATGCGGAGGCCAGGCGCTGCCATGACAGTAACGGTTTAATGTTAAGCCAGATATTAAATACTTGAGTTTGAATCAAAAACAACGTGATTAGGATGGCTGGCAACAACCATTGCTGGCGCACCGCCCATACCTTAGAAACCAACTTAGCAATTTCCCTAGTGTATCGTGACATGTTCACAGCTTAACAATATTCCGGCTGACGACCAAAAAGCGCCCTTAGAGTTAGTAAATATTATGGCGGCTTGTTGCTGAATAGCCATTAAATTTCATTAATTATCACAACCTGCGCCAAAATCCTGTAGCACATGTTAAATTAGAGTTCAGCAGTTTTTTGATTATTGCAGGTTGAAATGTTGTGGGAATTTTAAAAATAAGAAAAACAACGTTACAGAAAACACTTCTAAAAATATAATCTGTCTTTAGAAGACACCTTCCAGCTCCGTCCCGCATTGAGGGCATTTATTTATTTTCAGGTTGTTGTTTACAATTCTGAAACCGTAACGTTCGATTAAAAGATTGCCGCAATGAAAGCAGTGTGTGTTTTCACCTTCATCGCCGGGAACATTGCCGCTGTATACATATTTTAACCCCGCCTCTTTGCCGATCCGTGCCGCCCGATGCAATGAAGCAAGAGGGGTGATCGGCAGGTTCAGCATTTTATATTGCGGATGAAAGCGGCTGATGTGCCAGGGCGTCTCGGTACCCAGTCCGGCGATAAACCGGGCAATGTCCCGGAGTTCGTCGTCACTGTCGTTTAAAGTGGGAATGAGCAACGTGGTTATCTCCACCCAGATTCCCTTTTCTTTCATTTTCCGCAAACTCTCCAGAATGGGATTAAGTCTCGCACCGCAGTGCTTTCTGTAAAACTCGTCGCGGAATGATTTCAAATCCACATTGGCGGCGGCCAGGTATGGAGCGATTGTTTCGATGGTTTCAACGGTCATAAAACCGTTGGTGACGAATACATTGGTCAAGCCGTTCTCGGCGGCAATTTCCGCCGTATCGTAGGCCAGTTCAAAATAGATTGTCGGTTCGGTATAGGTGTAGGCGATTGTTCTCGCGCCGCTTTGTTTCGCCCGCGCCACAATTTCTGCGGGAAGAAAATCTTCGCCGGTGATCATCCGTGTCACCCTGGGCATCTGTGAAATATCATGATTCTGACAGAAATCGCAGCTGAAATTGCATCCGACAGTGGCGATGGAATAGGACTTGGACGCCGGATAAACATGAAAGAGAGGTTTTTTCTCGATGGGATCGATGTTTTCGGCAATCAGCGTTCCGTAGACCAGAGAGTATAAAACACCTTCCTTATTTTCCCGTACCCCGCAGACCCCCCGCTTGCCGGGTTTAATCAGGCATTTATGCGCGCACAGGTTGCATCGCGTCTGCCCTTCGGCAAGTTTTTCGTAAAGCATCGCTTCTTTAATCATTTGTCATACTGCCGCAACATGCTTCGCACGGCTTCCGGAGCCGTGTCATTGGCTTTCGCTTTGAGGTTAAATGAATTGACAATCGGACTTTGCGCCGTCCGGTAAATGTATTTGACCGGGAAGGTCAAGCCGACGAAAGCACCGAATGGATTTTTTCTCAGGGGAAACATTTCTTCCAGTTCTTCAAAAAAATCGTAAACAATGCCGGGGAAATAAATGACACTGCCCCACCTGATGAAAGTATCGTCTAATAAATCTTCCACCATGTTTCTTATTTCAGGAAAGCTGAAAAACCGCATTTTTCTGGAGAGATCAAAACCGAAGTTTTCCTTTAAACTTTGTCTTGTTCCGAAAAAAGAATAATTATTTAAAAATCCGATAAAGATACGCCCGCGACAGACCCTGATTGCTTCTTCGAGAACTTTTCGCGGATTTTCCGAAATTTCGAGAACATTGATCAATGTTACAATATCGAATTCATTGTCGGAAAAAGGAATGTCTTCAGGTTCGGCCAAAAGAAACTCGGCTTGGTTGCCATATTTTTGACGGGCGATTTCCAGCTTTTCCCGGGAGGAATCGATTCCCGTCAGAAGGCACCATTTTTCACTGAAGATCTGCAGATTATGGCCGGTGCCGCAACATACATCAAGGATTCTTTCACGGGATTTTGGGACAACCAGATCCAGAACAAGTTCTTTCTGCCGCGCGAAGATATAATCGCTTCGAAGTGTTTTCAATCGTCCGTCGGTGAATCCGGCTGTTTTTTTATCGGAAAACATTTGATTTGCCCCTGACTAAATTTTCACAACAAATCACGGGTATGGACCCTAAAGCAAGCTTTGGAAACAATTCCGCAGCAAGCTGCGATGTATTATACCCTCCGCTGTATCCCGACAAGGTCGGGATTCGACTTACAAATTTCAATGCACGTCGTTTTTGAAATTTGAGTCTCACAATAAAATGACAAATTTACCGGAAGTTCGCCGCCCGGCGGCAACCCGATATTTTACTTTCGCACGCAACCGACGCGATTATATACTCTTTTTTTTAAATATATCTTTTTGATTAATTTTTTTCAACCGCCGATTTCCGACATATTCCGCGTACATTTTTTTAAAATATTTTCCGTACAGATCAGATCATGCTGTTTCGGTTTTAGTAACACGGCATCCCAGATAAGTTTTTCCAATTCCGCGTCACTGCAGTTCTCCCGCAACGCCTTCTTTAAATCAATCTCCGCTTCATTGAGCAGACAGGCCCTGAGTTTTCCGTCGGAAGTAAGACGCAGACGATTGCAGGTGGAGCAAAAATGATGGCTCACCGGATTAATAAAACCGATTTCACCGCGTCCGCCTTTTATCTTAAAGATTCTGGCCGGACCGGCTGATTTGTTATGATTGTTTTCTATCCGCTCCAGTTCATAGTGCTCGCTGATTTTCTGCAATAATTGTTTCGCCGGCAGATAATCTTTGTGGCAATCCAAACCTGGCTGCCCGACAGACATCAATTCAATAAACCGTATCTGAAAAGGTTTATCTACGGCTAATCGAGCAAAATCGAGCACTTCATCATCATTGAACCCTTTGATAGCGACCGTATTGATTTTTATCGGGGAAAAACCGACTTCTTCCGCCTTGGCAATACCGCGCAAAACGGCATCCAGATCCCCTTCTCTCGTGATTTTAGAATATTTATCTTTATTGAGTGAATCGAGACTGATGTTGATGCGGCTGACACCGGCGTCAAATATATTTTGTGCGCATTTTTCCAGAAAAATGCCGTTTGTTGTAAGACTGATATCCTGCAAGCCGTCGATTTTTTTCAACTGGGAAAGAAAATCAATGCAGCCGCGTCGCACCAGCGGTTCGCCTCCCGTTACCCGCACCTTGATTAATCCCATTTTTACGGCAATGGAAACAACACGGATTATTTCCTCATAACGCAGGATATCCTCATGCCCCTGCAGGGAAATTCCCTCCTTGGGACGGCAATAAACGCAGTGCAGATTGCATCGGTCGGTGATGGAAACGCGCAAGTAATTTATTTCTCTATTGTATTTATCAAGCATAATTTTATTAAAAACCTCTATTTCCTATTATGGTATGAATAGCATAATTAGACTTTTTGAGCCATTAAATGTTTCTTGACAGGGCGATTATTCTCTATTAAACAAATTGCCGTATTTAACCTGCCTGTATTTTTAAAAAAATCACGTCAGGAATAGTAAAATAATCCGGAGTTATCATGGAAAAAGTGCCGATTACCAAAGCGGGTTTCGATAAGCTGAAAAAAGACCTGGAAACGATCAAGAACGTATCCATCCCCGAAAATGTTCGTGATATTGAAGTCGCGCGCGCGCACGGCGACATTTCCGAAAATGCCGAATACACAGCCGCTAAAGAAAGACAGTCTTTCCTCTATGGAAAGATGCAGGAGTTGGAACATCAGCTGGCTATGTCCAATATCATCAATCTAAAAGGATTATCCGCTGAAAAAGTAGTTTTCGGTTGCTATGTCAGTCTGGAAGACATTGATAGCGGCGAAAAAATAAAATACCAGTTGCTCGGTCCCTACGAATCAGACATCAGTCAAAACAAAATTTCCGTGACCTCCCCCATCGGCAGAGCGTTGATCGGAAAAAGTATCGGCAGTGAAATCAACGTCCAGACGCCCGGCGGCACGCGTAATCTTGAAATAATCGATATATCGGCAGAAGAATAGATCAAAATGAAATAGGAAAAACTGAAGATTATCTATTGAGCGCGTAAAAAGGCAATTATACTGCAAAATAACTTTTTATATTTGCTGATGTTCTTTCGATCAGTAATCTGCGGGCCTCGCGGCTGGCCCAGGCAATGTGCGGTGTAATAAACAGTTTATGTCTGTTGCGAACTTTCAGGAAGGGACTATCCGCCGAAATTGGTTCCGTCGTCAGCACATCCAGCGCCGCGCCCGCAATCCAATTTTCATCGATGGCGCGGGCGAGGTCCTGTTCATTGACAATACCGCCTCTTCCCATGTTCAAAAGATATGCCGTCGGCTTCATCATCCTCAGATGAGATTCATTCAGTAAATTTTTCGTTTGTTCGTTTAACGGACAGTGAATGGAAACGACATCAGCCGTGCGCAGCAATTCTGAAAGCTCAAGATGCCGGCAGGTTTCCACATTCAGATTTTTGCCCGATGTGGAGTAATAGACAACCCGGGCGCCGAATGCTTCAGCCACCTGCGCCACCCGCCTGCCGATGGTTCCCATTCCGATAATTCCGAAAACTTTATTTTTCAATTCCCAGAATTCGCGGCCAAGATGCGTGAATATCGGACTTGCCGCATACTTTCCCGACTTCACATAATCATCATAGTAGGCGCTGCTGTTTAATAAAAATAAAAGCATGGAAAAAGTGCATTGCGTAACTGATTCGGTGGAATAACCGGCAACATTTTTTACAATAATCCCTTTTTTAGCGGCATATTCCAAATCAACATTGTTCATGCCCGTAGCCACAATGCAAACCAATTCCAATTCCGGGCAGTTATCTATCACTTCGCGGTCAATGATCACTTTATTGGTAATGACGACCTGATGCCCCTTGATGCGTTCAATACGCTGCGCGGGCGCGGTCATTTCATAGCCGGTATACTCTCCCAGGGATTGAATCATCTCCAGATTATCCACATTGCCGACCGTACCGGTATCCAGAAATACTATTTTAACGGGCTTTTTCATAATCTCTATTGACTTTGGATTATCTCTTTCAATCCGAAGACAGTTTGATGGCCTGTTGGATTTCCTCTTTTACCATACCAGTGCTTTCTTTGGAGAAATTTTCCAGCGCAGCCATCGCGGGCTTACCGCCGATGCGACCCAGCGCCCAGGCAATCATGCATTGGACGCGTTCATCGGAATTTTCCTGAAACGCCCGGACGAGTTGCGTAATATAAGCCGGATTAAGGCTGTTGCCCATCGCGCGGGCGGCATTCATTTTCCAGCGCCAGAGATCATCCGCCGACATGTAAAACATATGCGGCCAGATTCTCTGCAGGAAATACTGCCTGTCCATATGCAGCAGGCGGGGTAGCTCGAAATCGGCGGCTTTTGAGGAAACGCGGGGATTCGATGTTTTTCCCTCGGCCATCCAGGGAAGATTACGGGGACAAACGTTTTGACAGCGGTCGCATCCGTAAACAAACAAGCCCATCGGCTCGCGCAGTTCCAGTGGCGTAAGCCCTTCTCCATAATACGTTAAAAAAGAAATACAACGGCGCGGATCGATTTTTCCGTCCCCTTTGAGGGCGCGGGTGGGACAAGCGGCCACGCAGGCGTTGCGGCACCAGTCGGGACAGCCGATGGAAACAGAAGGTTCATCCGCCGAAAATTCATGATCAACAACCAACGCAACAGGAAAAACAAACGAACTTCCGCGGGTGACGCGTCCCGCATAGAAAAGACAATTCTTACCGAAGGTTCCCAGACCGGCACGAGCGGCCGACAGGCGGTGCGGCAGATTAAACGGCACTCTGGAATCGATGTCGTTCGCTTGAAGAAATTTTCGCAGAGACTTAATCTTCAATGCCAGCCGGTCCTTGGTCACCCGGTCATCGTCAAGATAACAACGGCCGAAATGACTTTCCATCTGTACCGGAAAAGATTCTTCAAAATAGGATTCCAAAACCACAATGATGGATTTGGCCTCCGGAAGGATATTCCGGGGATCCGTTCCGGCAAGGAGGCCTAACCCCAAAGCCTCCGCCCAGCCGTATTCCTCCTGACGTTTCATCAAATATTCTTTTTGAGAATCGAAAGGTTCGGCACCGGTAAAACCGATATCGGCAAATTGCAGTCTTTTTGCTTCCGCGACAATGTCTTCTTTGGTCAGCATATCCAAGCTCTTTTATTTATCGTTTTTTTGTTTCAGATATTTGTTCCTATCCGTCATAAAATCTTTATACACAATGTAATGATCGGTTTGTTCGTATTGAATCCGCCGGATCGGGGATTGATCAAAAGTATAGAGTGTCGCCCGAGGGCAGGCCAGCAAAATCGGAGAATGCGTAGCGACAATGAATTGCGCGCGTCCGTCGACGCTCATGTCTTCCAGAATACGCAAAAGTTCCAGCTGCGAGCGCGGCGACAATGCCGTCTCCGGTTCATCCAGAAGATACAATCCCTTAATTCGATAACGGCTGCGGAAGAAAGACATCAGCGACTGTCCGTGCGACTGCGTTGTCAGAGATTTTCCTCCGAAATAATCAAACTGTCCCCGATCCGTTACCGCCCATTCATCCAGCAACTCGGCAAAGTACTGAAACACTTTCGATCCGAAAAAAGAACCGGGCACGCGGCCATCGGACCAGCAGACGGATAGATACTGATAAAATTTATCTTCATAAGGATTATAGTCCGGTCTGCTTCTCTGCGTATCGCGCCAAATATGGATATTGCAGGCTGCGGCCAGCGCTTCCAGCAGCGTTGATTTGCCCGTACCGTTTTCACCGACAAATAAAGTGACCGGCGTATCGAAGGTTAGTTGCCCGGTTTCCCTGAAAAGCGGCAAATTGAACGGATAGCAGTCTTTCCGGGGATATTTACGGGAATGAAAAGTAACTTCCTTTAAATGCATAGTTTTGTTCCGGTTTGATAAACTTTCCTGTAATTTTATACCTTAACCTTAAGGTGATTACAAGAACATACATGACTCCCTAAAACGGCGAAAACCGGCTGAAAAGATTTGACAATACTTATTATTGTTTAGTAAAGGCATCAACGTAACCTTGTAAAAATCGAAAAATTCTATCCAGGCAGCGCATCAATGAAATTGAGATATTCGCTAATCATCATTTTCCTGATCTTTATTTTTGCCGGCTGCGCGTCCGATACGACGCGGATTAAAAGAGTTCCGGATGAGCTGATCCCTGTGAAGATTAAGGAACTGAAAGAAAATCTAATCGCAAATGGAGTGCCCGGAGAGTGGTTTGACGAACAGCTTCAGCGTGATACTTTCCACCTGCACTCCAATATCGACCAGTATTTTCAGAAATCAGCGGAAAAACAAACCGACCATGACAAGGAATATGATTTATCCTGGTACTTCACCCGTCTGAACGTAGATGCCAGAATCGAAAAGGGGAAAACATTCATCGAAAGCAACAGGAGTATTTTCGACCGGGTCGAAGCCAGGCACGGAATCCGCAAAGAACTGATCGCCGCCATTATCGGCATCGAAACAAACTTTGCCGACCATCGTCAACGCGGAAGTTTTTATGCGTTCAATTCTTTAGTTTCTCAATATATTTTTGCCGACCGGAAAAATTTTGCCGTCCGCGAAATTACAGCTCTCTATAAATTTTCAAAGATGACGGGACATCCGCCTCAGTATTTCAGCAGTTCCTATGCCGGCGCGATCGGCTGGGGCCAGTTTATTCCTTCATCACTGCTGACATACTTTATAGACGCAAACGGAGCCAACCGGGACATCGATCCCTTCGACCTGGAGGATACGATTTTCAGCGTGGAGAACTATCTATACAAAAACAGACTCTCCGGAGAGAACATTGACGACTACGACAGCAGGTACGCCGCAGTATTCGCTTACAACCACAGCGACGCCTACGTTAAAGCCGTCCTGTATATCTATGACCACCTGCTGGATTATTTTCATCAAGACGAAGCAACGAATCCGAACTGAACAAAAAATATTTTCAGCCCTGTACGCGATTTTGTCTTCCGGAAGACCGGTTAAGACTTAATATTTTTCACGTCTTTTTTTTTGCGATAGAAAAGTAAACTCTGCAAAAACCACCCGGCCATAAAGCCAATGAGCAAAAGGAAGAAAATCAGTACCGCGCGCGACATGGACATTTCCCAGAGCAGAAACTTCACCGTGACCACATCCATATTCTGAATCAAAAAGATCAGGGCAAGTAAAGCAAGGATGGCCAGCAAACCGGCTTTGAAATTCATTTCTCAATCCTCCCTGTAATATTATAATATGCGAATATATGCTTGATTCTTATTCTGATTGTTTGCGCAAGTTATATTTGATCATTTTCAACTGCAGCCCCTTGCGGCTGAGACCCATTTTTTTCGCCGCATTGGTGACATTGCCGCCCGTTTCTTCCAGGCATTTGATAATCATCTGCCGTTCGACATTTTCCACGTGGCCGCGCATGTATTCTTTAAAACGTTTTTTGCCGTCATCGAACGGCGTCGCAACAAGTTTGTCCAGAGAGAGTTTGAATTCCGCGGGAACTTCCCCGGAAGTAATAAGATTGTTTTTCGCCAGCAGCATCATTCTTTCGATAAGATTTTCGAGTTCGCGGATATTGCCCGGCCACTCGTAACGCAGAAGCATTTCCTTGACCTCACGGTCCATTCCGACGGAAAGCCCCAGTTTCTTGTTAAACTTTTCCAGGAAATAGTCAACCAGCGGCAAAAGATCTTCTTTTCTTTCCCGCAGGGGCGGAATATCGATGGGAAAGACATTGAGGCGATAATATAAATCCTCGCGAAAATTTCCCGCCTGGACCTGCCGGGAAAGATTCTGATTCGTAGCGGCCACAATACGCACGTCAACTTTAATGGTCCGCAATCCGCCGACCCTTTCGAATTCCTGCTCTTGAATAACGCGCAGCAGTTTCACCTGCATTTCGCGCGGAATCTCCGCCACTTCATCGAGAAAAAGAGTGCCTTTATGAGCCAGTTCGAACTTCCCCGGTTTGGTGACGGCGGCGCCGGTAAAAGCGCCTTTTTCATAACCGAACAGTTCGCTCTCCATCAGCGTTTCAGCAATCGCAGCGCAATTAATTTTTATCAGCGGATTGTTTTTGCGCGGAGAATTGTAATGAATCGCATCGGCGACCAGTTCCTTGCCCGTTCCGGTTTCACCGGTAATCATCACCGTTGTCGTCGTCTGAGCCACCCGTTTAATCGCGTCGAAAATCTCCATGGTCCTGGGACTACTGCCGATCATGCCAATGCGTTCGATTTCCGCCGGCGGCAAGAGCAATTCGCTTTGTTTCAGATCGCTTGTTTTTATCGCTTTGGCCACGACGTTCCTGAGATCGTCGAGATCGAACGGTTTGGTAATATAATCGAACGCGCCTTTTTTCAAAGCTTCCACGGCGGTGGCAATGGTGCCGTGGGCGGTGATCATAATAACGGGAATTTCCGGATACCGTTCGGAAATTCCGGTGAGCAATTCCATCCCGTCAACATCCGGCATCTTCAAATCGGTGATCACGACGGCCGTTTTATGGGATTGCAGAATTTGCAGGGCCTCCCGTCCATTGGCCGCGCAGGAAACATCGAATCCTTCTTTCTTCAGCATGGCGGACAAAACCAGGCGCATATTCAATTCATCGTCTACAATTAAAATCTTCTTCATGTTTTACAATTATTATGCTTTGAGATTTAAATCAAGCCGGATTGTTTTTATACCAATTCTTCTTCGGCTACTTTGTTGGCGTCGTTGTCCTTTGAATGCGAAATGGTATTATAATTATATGGATGTTTTAAGTTTGATGAGAAACAGAGTGCCCCGGGCGGGAACGGATGCAACGCTGATGCTGCCGCCGTGTTCTTTGATTATTTTCTGACAGATGGCCAGGCCCAGTCCCACGCCTCTTTCCTTGGTCGTATAAAATGGTTTGAAAATATTTTTCAAATCCTTCTTATTTATTCCCATTCCCGTATCGCTGATTTTAACGGTAATCGTCCTTTCGAAATCCGATTCGGATGCTGTACAAAAAGTTAAAGTACCGCCGCCGGGCATGGATTCAATCGCGTTAAGCGCGATGTTTAAAATGACCTGCATCAATTGTTGCTCGTCCACTTCGGCTTCGGGAAGATTATTTTCCAGTTCCTGGACAATGGCAATTTTTTCCACCTGCTTGTTCGCGGCAACAATGGAAGCGGCCTTTCGGATAATCGTGTTGATATTTTGATGCTGGAGGTTGAGTTTGTAGGGCCGCGCATAATCGAGAAACTGACTGACAACGGCGTTTAATCTGTCGGTTCCTTCCACAATGACGTTTAAGAGTTCCTTCTGTTCCTCGCCGGACGCCTCCGACTGTAGATACTGCGCCGCGCCTTTTATCGAACCCAGAGGATTACGGATTTCATGGGCAAAAATCGGCGCCATTTCCGCCAGCATCAGGGACTTTTCCTTTTCCAGTTTTTCGTCAAATTCATAAAGAGAAGTAAAGACGTCTTTGCTTTCCGGATAAAAGTAACTGAAAATTTTCTTCAAAATCATTTTCAGCGGCGATAAAGAAATAACAACCAGAAAAGAAGCCAGCAATAATCCGGGAACGGAAGGCGGCCTGCCGTTGAAAAACGAAGCCGCGAAACAAAAAATCACGGCTCCCGTCACCGTGCTGATAAAAATGACCAGCGCCCTAGCCAGGAAATCATGCAATTCGTTGAGCTGCGGATAAGCAATGATCAGTAGGATCAGATAAAGCAACACCGATAAAACAATGCCGTTGATGACCGGCAAATTTAATCCCCGGTAATTTAACAAATCGATATTTCCCAAAATCAAGGCAATGGGACACGCAAAGAGCAAATAAACCAAACGCCTTTTTTCAGTTCCGGGCGGCAGATTTCTGACATGCCACAGCAGGGCCATATAACAGATCACCAGAGCCGAAAGCATATAGGCTGTGATGACGGCATTAAAATAAACGGCTTTGGAGAACGGCATAAACACAAAAACCGCGCCGCACAGACTGGCCGAAGTAAAAAAAATAAAAAGCTTTCGGGAAATGATCGCTTTGTCTCTCGTCAGATAACGGAAAAACCACAGCGCGAACGGCGCAATCGCCAGTCCTCCCAGATATTGTATCCTGGAAAGAAATTCGTAATGAAAGATATTCCCGAGCGTCATGGCCGCCTGGGAAACAGAAACAGCCGCGCACAATCCGGCAAACGATGACTGCAGCTTGTCCTTTTTGCCGGTAATCATGAGTGAAACGGCAATGGTAAAACTGGTCGCGGCCAAAATAAACGTGTTCATGATCGCCTTTTCAGAATATTGATTAAGAAAATATTAAATGTGAAATCGCCTTCTTTATAAAGATGATGCTGAAAATATTTTATTCTGGTGACGCAGATAGTTATTTGAAGTTCAACTTGTCAAAACCGGCCAGGGATAATTTAAACATGAACCGGACATCGTCATCGGTCTTGGTATAATCCAGCATCACGCTCCAGCATTGCGTATGATAAATCAATCCCAGCGAATTTTCTTTTGTTTTGGAATTGAGCAAATCGTATCTTGAAATAAATATGCCGTTAATATTTTTGGTGATCACAGCGTTCAGGTTTAAGTTCAGTTCTTCAAGAGAATCTTCCGTATTACGGTAACTTACAGAAAACGCATCGTCCCGCCAGTCACGGATATGGACGTCATAATTATTTTGTTTCCAGCCGCTGTAAAAATTGTATTTGTCACGCGCTCTGAAGGAAAAATATTTATGAGGCGTAAAATCGAATTCCAGCCCCATATCGGAAAAAGGTCTTCGATCCGACGTGCTCCCGTCCATATCCTTCCTTGCTTCATGAATGTCGTAAGTCTGAAACAATTTAAGCCGGAGAAATTCCAGATAACCGTCTTTGCCGGCTTCATCCTTTGTTTTGGCTGTCAGAGTATTGGTGAGCGCCCAGGCAACGGCGTTTTGTTCCGTTAAAGCGTCGCCGGATAAATTCGTGTCGAGCATTACAAACGGCGAAGACACCGATGAATAATAATCCGGCACATCATCCGCGGATACGCCGGGAACATAAGAATAGCTTATTTCCGGTTTTATTTCATGTCTGATCTTTTCCCAGTTTTTCATGCGGACATCAAAGACCCGGGAAAGCTGACTGCTTAAAGATATCGACGCGTTATAAATAGTTCGGGTATCCGTTTTCTCTCGGGAATCGGTTTGATCGTCGTCCCGGCTCCAGAATGTTTCTTTGAGAGTAAACTGCGGGGTCACTTTAAGATATCTGGAAATATCAAAAGGCAGGGAAATCGTCGGGGAAAAATCAATGAAGTGCCCCGTGTCTCCTTCTCCCCGGTATAAATAATCGTAAGCTCCGGTAAATTCATAATACAGCGGCGTACTCAAAAACTGCTGTTTGACTCCCGTCAAAACAATCTCCGGATACCTTTGCAGCGTATGATCATTATTGACCGCCGCAAAATCTTCAGTGGAGTTGATCATTCCCGTGACGTTGAAATTCGACCACCCTTTATACACGCGAATGCTCGATTCCAGATAACGAAGCGATTCATCGCCCTTGAAATGAATATTTTTAAAATTATCCCCCGCCGTCTCGGTGTAATTATCAAGATAATAATTGTGGGCGGAAAAATCCTTAAAGTACCATTTGTCGGAAACTTTTTTCAGATCAGTTCTTACATAAAACTGCGAATCGAAATCTGTTTGATGATTAAAATAATAAGACCAGCGCTTGTGGGTCCCCTGCCAGTCGCGGCTTGTTGACGCATCGGTTGTTTCGATGACGTGACGCGCATCCTCAAGGTAGTCGCCGTAAAAAGTCCCGAAGGATTTTTCGCCCAGATAGTATCTGAATTCCACGCCTTCTTTAAAGCCTCTTTTTTCAATGTAGCGCTGATAAAAAGTCGCGTCCATTTCAGGAGAAATCGCCCAGAAAAAGGGAATTTCTATATCAAGGCCGTCCTTATCCCGGGAATAGGAAAGATGCGGCAGAAGGAATCCCGACTGACGTTTGGTCTTCGCGGGAAAAGGAAGATACGGGGTATAGAAAACCGGCAAGCCTTTTGCAAGAAACCGGGCGTCTTTCATCAAGCCCAAACCTTCAATGGTTACCTTCATACTACTGCCGGCGATTTGCCAGTCGGGATCATCACCGTTACAGGTTGTGGCCAGAGGTTGTTCGATGTAATAGGTGTTCTCGCCCGTTTTTTCGATTTTATCGCCTTTGACATAAAAATTATTTCTCGCGTAAAAAGCGTTGGCTTTATAAGCGGCGCCTGTTTTGTCCTCAATATTGAAAAGTATTTTTTCGCCGCGCAGGGTGTCTTCGCCCATTTTCAAAAAGGCGTTGCCCTGAGCCGTAGCCACATTATTTTTATTGTCGAGTTCCACTTCATCGGCAAAAAGAGCGGCTCCGCTGTAGAAGATGGTTACCTTTCCCCTGGCATGATACACATCCTGAACATTATCATAATCCATGCTGTCCGCTTCAATATTTACAGGATTTTTATTGTTGTCGGTTTTAAAATTTCGGAAAGAATTTTTTTCTTGAGCTGGAGACCGGGCAGCATTGTTACCGTTGTCCGGCACAGTATCTTCCGCATCAGCGGCCTGTCCCTTGTAAATGACGGTCGTTTTTCCCTGAACAACATATACATCCTTGATATTATCGCCGTTGGAACTGTCTGAATCAGCGGCAAAAGTTACCACGGAACTGAAAAATAAAATAATCACTGTAACGAGAAGAGCAATGATGAAATCCATTTTCTCTGTATTAAACAAAGCGAAAATTTTGTTGCGATTCGACTCTCTGATTATTATAGGTTCGTTTACATTCATTATTTTCGTTTTGATTGAAATTACTTCATTGCCTTTTTACCGGTTTCTTATTAGCATATAAGGCAAGTTTAGGAAATGGGATTGTTTACACCCATACTTACGGACTGTTCAAAAATGCTCAGATGCAAGCAACTGTGTGTCAAGCCAAATTAACAGCCTACGAATTCCAGCACGTTTCGGTCTTTATCATCGAGTTTATGATGACCAATAACTTTCTCATGCACGCAGTAATAGCAACTTTAAAGCATTTCCCTGCTTCCC
>JAJFTS010000106.1 GCA_021372815.1 Deltaproteobacteria bacterium
GTTTTGCCGCCGCCAAAATTGGTCTGGAGTTGAACCACCGGATCGCCACCCTTTCCGGTAAGCCGCCGGACGGCATTAATCAGCATTCCTTTGAGGCTCTCCGTCAGATATGTGCGGCGGAAGAATTCGGACGGGTCGCGATACTCATCCGCGCCTTCATTCATGTGTACCTGCCAGAGATCCGCCGCAAACTCGGCCTGCGAATAACGGCCGCTCGCCACATCCTTGTGCGGTGTAACAACCTCCCGCCAGGGTTTCAGACCTGTTGTCGTAACACTTTCGATTGCTGTGCCGGCGCTTTTTCGTTTTTCAGTCCGCACCTGCTCATCATAAATCGTACGCCGCAGCTCCATCTTGATTTTTCGGACCTCGTCGGCCTGTGGAGCGGACACAGCAGACAGCAAGCGTTCGGCGGAATCAAGAGCCCGATCGGTATCATCGCCGGAAAATGGATTTTGATGCGCCCATTTATTGCGCACTTCCCGCAATTCGCTGACAATGCTTCGTTCGGCACGCCCCAGTGTCTTGCGAAAGACAAGATCCCACTTGTTCCAAATAACAGAAAGAATTGAAGCGATATCCCATTGAGGTTTATCTTTTGTAACGAACAGCTTTGCCTGTGTGTCGCTCACCGATGTCTTTGCTTCTTCGATCCATTGTTGTGCATATTGGGATTTCAATTCACGTTCCACAAAGGGGATCAAGCCGTCTTTGAGAAGTTCCATTGCTTTGCCGACACGATCGTAGTTGGTGATGGCCATGATTTCTACCTTGATTTTTTACCGGGTTTCTTGCTTTGCGTTATTCTTTCCATACCTTCCATAAAAACCCGAAAACTTCGGGAAAAATTTCTATCTTTTTCAACAGGCATGGCCCTGCCCATCCTTCGGGCGCCTTCTATTTTTCTGAATTCCGGTATCAGTTTGACCAACTCGGATGATGGGCTGCTTAGCCGATCCGGTTCGCGGTATTTTGCTTTTCGATTTAGTTTGGCCAGTTTTGGGCAGCCATAGACCTGTGATAAAATATCAGCCGCACCTAAATACCATGTTTCCAGTTCCTGGCAGGCAATGCGGATCAGAACATCAGATCGGTTTTCTTTTTTGCAGAGATTTACCATTTCCTTCTTCACCGTGATGCAATTTGCGCCGTCATTGTCGCGTATAACGACGATGTTCTCCTTGCGAAACACCCGGAGTTTGCGCGAAATACTTTTCTCCAGATCTTGTTTCCCTTCATGAGGGATACATAGAAAGTCCAAATCGGGTATAAACCGCGGAAGGAACTCGTCCAGGAAAGCTTTCATGGAAAGTTCCTCTAATAAAAAGATCGTCCTGTTCATTCTTTCCACGCTCCGCTGAAAAGTCCCTGCCGCCAGAGTGCACCAGGGGAATCCCCTTCAGCAACCAGACTGGTCAACAGCGCGCTGTCCGCACACCTGTGTATTGTCGAGTAGCCATCTTTTTTGGATAGCCAATAGATTTCATCAAGGGATAAGCCGTTGAGAAATTCCGGTGAATGCGTCGAAATGAACACCTGACCACCGCGCCGCGCATAATCGCGAAATTCTTCGGCCAGCTCCTGAAGCAACTCCGGATAAAGCTGATTTTCCGGCTCCTCAACAGCCAGAAGGGGGAAAGGATTCGGATCATGAAGCAAAACAAGATAAGCAAACATTTTTATTGTGCCGTCGGATACATAGCGGGCAATGAATGGATCGCGAAAAGCGCCGTCCTGGAAACGCAGCACAAGCCTGCCGTCCTCTGTCGGTTTTGCCTCAACTTTATTAATGCCGGGAATGCGCTGCTTCATCACCCCCAGAATATCGTTAAAGCGGTCCTTGTGGTGATCGTAAAGAAACTGTGCTACCTGAGCAACATTATCCCCTCTTGTTGAAAGATGTTCGGCATATCCTTCCTCGGCACTGGGACGGGCGTCGGAAATATGGAAATCGGAAATATGCCAGTTTTCGATAAGATTACGGAATTCAGACACCACGCGGAATTCCTTGAATTGACCGAGACCCTTAATGGCAAGAACGGTCGGCTCGTCAAGCACATGGTCTTTTCTTTCTACTTTGGCCCCAGGCTTTCCGTACATAGATTCGTTCGTAATCGCCGTGCCCTTGCCGTGCGAAAAATCAACAAAATGCCATGGTTGCCCACGCTGTCCTCGGCGAAACTTGAGCACCTCCCTCTTGACGACAACCTGGCCGCTTTCAGAGGCGACAGACAGCTCATAAGTCGCCAGACGTCCACCCGTTTCCCGAAACTTAAGAACAATGGAAATCGGATCATCCGTACCCCGGCTGACCAGCTCTTTAAATCCACCTCTTTTGGCGACGGCTTTGGCTACATTCTGGGCCAACGCATCCTTGAGGAAGGAAAACACATCAAAAAGAGAAGATTTTCCAGAACCATTGGCACCCACCAAAACCGTCAAGCGAGACAGGTTGTTCATCTCCGCTTTTTTAAAAAGCCGGTAATTGGCAATTTCAATACTTTCGATTTGCATTGTTTTTATCTTCATTATTCCCATGGTTTTACTCCCTGTCTTCATCAAATAAATCCGATTGAGTCGTTTGTGGCTTTTCCTCTTTACGTTGATCCGCAGCCAGACGGCTTATTTCCGGCCAGCTCTGAACTAAAGCATTGTAGGAAAGAGCCTCGGCTGCCCG
>JAJFTS010000112.1 GCA_021372815.1 Deltaproteobacteria bacterium
CTCAGGGGCAACCCATGCCCCATGGCATTACGATTGAAGCCGCCACGGACGAAGACATTGACCTGCAGAAAAGAGCCAATCTTTTATCATAATCAGTAGCGTCACAAACGTGAAAATTTTTTTGATAAAATCAAGCGTACCCGTCAGCCGGGTAAATGGTTATTTTCGCGCGGATTTCTTCTTTGCCGTTTTGCCGGACAGGCAGGCGTTCCTTTCTTCCATACCGCAGCGGCAGGTATCGAGTTCCCGTGTCGGGACAAGTCCCAGATCGGTAATCACTTCGTGATCAAGTTTGCTGCCACGTCCCGTGGTCGTCAGGTAGTTGCCCGTCATCAGAGAATTTGCTCCCGCGATAATGCCCAATGGCAGCAACTGCCGCAGATTTTTTTCCTTACCACCGCACAGTTTGATGTCCTTATCCGGCAGCATAAAACGGTAAACGGCGATGGTCATGAGAATTTCCATTGGCGGCAGCGGGGGCAGATGAGAAAGCGGCGTGCCTTTGATCGGATTGAGAATATTGATGGGAACCGAATCAACATTCAACTGGCGCAGGGTTGCGGCCAGTTCAATGCGGTGTGTGACGCCTTCTCCCATGCCAATGAGCGCTCCTGCGCAGACGGATAAGCCGGCGGCCTTGGCGACGCGAATCGTTTCCACATTTTCTTCGTAGTCATGGGTCGTGCAGATATTTTTAAAATAGCTGCGCGACGTTTCCAGGTTGTGATGATAACGGAACAGGCCCGCGGCTTTGAGCTCGGAAGCTCTGTCGGCATCGATGATCCCCAGAGATGCGCACGGGCGTAAGCCGATTTGGTGAATGCCGAGAATCGCTTTTAAAATTTCCGTCCATTCCTTTTTTGCTTTCACATGCTTGCCGCTGGTGACAATGCCAAAAAATTCCGCTCCGTCTTTTTTGGCCTGTGCGGCCTCGGCGATCAAGTCTTTCGCGGGTTTAAGCGGATAGGAAGGCACATCGGTTGAATAGCGGTACGATTGCGCGCAGAATTTGCAGTCTTCGGAACAACGGCCTGACTTGGCATTGGTGATGCCGCAGAGAATAATTTCTTTTCCCCTGAAGTGTTCGCGGATTTCGGATGCCGCCGCAAAAACGCGGTAAGGTTTTGCACAGCCTTCAATAAAAAGTTCCAGAGCCTCGGAAACGCTTGCTCCTTTTCCCTTGATAGCTTTATGTGCAAGGTTGTCGGTCAAATCCATTGCTTATCCCTGTTTCTAAACGCGTCGTTCATAGATAAAAAAGATCGGCCCGTCAACTTATAAATGGTAATCGCCCGCTGCTTCCGGCTGATAGATGATTTCGTCAACCTTGAGTTTTCTGACGCCTCCGGGAACCGGCCATTCAATGATATCCCCTTTGCGGTATCCTAAAAGGGCCATGCCCAGCGGGGCCAGAATGGAAAGTCTATTTTCTGAAATATTAGCTGCTGACGGGAATACCAGCGTGTAAGTCATGGTTTCACCGGATTGGGTGTCCGTAACACGGACTTTAGAATTCATGGTGATCACGTCCTTCGGCACGTCCGCCGGATCAACCAGGACGCCGCTGTATAATTCTTTTTCCAGCAGATCGAGATCGACTTTTGTTCCTTTGGGCGATGATCGCACCCCTTCAATCAGCTCCAGCAGCCGATCCATATCGAACTTTGTGATGTGTATAGTGCGTCCTGCCATGACTCTGAATCCTCCCTTTTGCTTTTCACTCGGTTTATTAAGATGGCATTGGGTGATAAAAAAACCGGTTTACATCTGTGGTATGCTCAATGGCCCAAATAAATTTCATGTGGCTGTTACTATAGGCAAATTAAACGGTCCTGTCAATCCAATAAAAATCAGCATTGATCGGAAGCCGGGCTTTTAAAAAATAACGCTTTGCGCATGGTGCTTCTTTTGATATGGCAGCGTAAACTGGTGGATGGGGCGCAGTCGCATGAGTAAGGGAATCTTCATAATCGCTACCGATACAGGTGTAGGCAAGACGATCATCTCGGCCGGGCTCCTATATCTTCTGCTGAAAAGCAAATATCGGGCATCGTATTTCAAACCCGTGGCCAGCGGCGAAACGGATGTTGACGGCGTAAAAATGTCCATCGATGCGGCGTTTGTAAAACGAGCTGCGGGATTTTCCGAAGATCCTGAATTGGTGACGCCCTTTGCCTTTGCCGATGCCGTTGCGCCGCATCTGGCCGCGCGTCTTGCGGGACAGCGCATTGATCCGGCCATTATTCAAAAGCGCCTCAACGAGTTGAAGGATCGCTATGACATCATTGTGGCGGAAGGCGCGGGAGGTCTGGCCGTGCCGCTTAATAACGCAGGCTATATGCAGTATGACCTGATCCGTGAATTGGGCTTTTCCTGCCTGCTGGTTTCGCGCGCCGGGCTTGGAACGATCAACCACACCTTGCTGACGCTTGGCTTTGCCAAAAACGCCGGCCTGACGGTCAAGGGAATCGTCATCAGCGGCGCAGGACAGACACTGATCGAAGAGGATAATATTGCGACGATTAAAAAGCTTTCCGGTATCAAGGCGATTTTTACCCTGCCCGCCATTGCCGCCGTGGACACTGAAAAACTGCAACCGGGAAATCTTCAAGATGCATTTGAACAATCTATTCATATTGACGACATCGTCGCTTTAATGGAGACTATATAAAGGACTGCAGGCAACCATGTTTGACAAAAAACTTCAGCAAATCAAGGCTGACGGCCTTTACAGAGAAATGAAGTATCTCCAGTCGCCGCAGAGCGCCCATGCCCTGCTTGCGGGCCGGAACATTCTGATGCTTTCCTCCAACAGCTATCTGGGACTTTGCACGGACAACCGCCTCAGAAAGGCCGCCTGCGATGCCGTTGAACAGTACGGCACAGGTTCCGGCGGATCGCGCCTGATTACGGGAAGTTATGAAATTCACAGAAAACTGGAAGAAAAAATTGCGGCCTTTAAAAAAACAGAGGCGGCTTTGATTTTTAACACCGGTTACATGGCCAACGTCGGCGTCATCTCGGCCATCGCCGATAAAAACTGGGTGATTTTTTCCGACCGTCTCAATCACGCCAGCATCATTGACGGATGCCGACTCAGCGGCGCCGAGATCGTTGTTTATAGGCACTGCGATCCGGATGACCTGGAGCATAAAATCAAAAATTATCCAAACAGGCAGGCGTTAATCATTACCGACAGTTTGTTCAGCGTTGATGGCGATATTGCGCCGCTGCCACAACTGGTGAAAATTGCCCGCCGCCATCAGATGCTGCTGATGATCGATGAAGCGCATGCCACAGGTGTTTTGGGAAAAAACGGCGGCGGCGTGGCGGATTATTTTGGACTGTCCGAAGGCATTGATGTTTCCGTGGGGACCTTCAGTAAGGCATTGGCTTCCGAAGGAGGGTTTGTCGCGGGAAGCCGCGATCTGATTGATTATCTGGCCAACAGGGCCCGCAGTTTTATATTTTCCACCGCCTTGTC
>JAJFTS010000122.1 GCA_021372815.1 Deltaproteobacteria bacterium
TATTTATACAATTTATCAATCTCATCCTTAAATGTACTAAGAACCGCTTTGCGCCTTACTTTGAGTGTGGGAGTCATCTCGCCGTATTGTTCCAGAAGTTTGCGGTTCAATATATGATATTTTTTTATCTGCTCGTATTCCTCCAGTTCCGTATTTGCCTTTTTAATGTCGGCATCGATAAGTTCTTTCAGTTTCTCATTCGAAACGAAATCATACCCGACCTTAATGCATACCGGCACAGCGCCTTCCTGTGAAAACTCAAGCGCCGACTTGTCATACGGTATGTTTTTCTCGTCGAAATATTTGATAAACGCATCGAAATCCGGCACCACGAGAGCTGAAACAAATTTCATGTCATCGGCAATGGGCACCACCATTTCAACGTATTTGCTCAGCGCGAAAAGGCTCTCGATTCGCGCCGACGGCACGTTCTTGCCGGTATCCAGAACCATAATCCCTTTTTTGCGGTCGACGATTTTAATATAGCCGTCGGCCACTTCTTCGACAATATCGCCTGTTTTAAAATACCCGTCTTCCGTAAAGGCTTCCGCCGTGTCCTCGGGTTTATTCCAGTAACCAACGAAAAGATTATCTCCCCTCACCTGCCACTCACCGTCTTCGGCAATACGGCCGATAACACCGGAAGAAAGCGGTCCGACCGAACCGGGCAATATTTTTCCCGGTCTGTTAAGATTTATCGTGTTCCAGGTTTCAGTCAAACCGTAACCTTCGAGGATGACAAAACCCATGGCCATGAATGATTTGCACAGATCGGCGGGAAGGCTGCCCGCGGCGGAAAAGGCGCAGCGCAATCTGCCCCCGAACCGTTCGCGCACTTTCTTGAAGACCAGCGCATCGAAAAGGCGATATTTGAAACCCAGCCATAAACCGGCGTCTTCGCTTAGATCGGTAAATTCATCCATGGCAATGAAACCGCGGCTGTCAGCCCGTTTTTCGACAATCTTTCGGCCGGTATCCATGGCGGCATTGAATACGGCGCGGGTTATAGAACTTTTTGACGCCATATCTTTCATGGCCAGATAAACCCGTTCATAAATGCGCGGCACGGACATAAAAATATGAGGTTTGAAAATCTGAAGGTCGCGCACGATATCCTTCGGCGTGGTATAGGCGATGGTTACCCCGGCCATCATGGCCGCGCCGTGACCGCACTCGCGTTCGTAGGTGTGCGACAGCGGGAGAAAGGAAAGAAGAACGTCTCCTTCCCGGTAATTGGGTGCGTCGCGAAGATCCCTGCAGACGGCGGAGTTGAAACTCAGATGCGTGTGCACCGCCCCTTTGGGAGTGCCGGTCGTGCCTGACGTGTACACGATGGTCATGTAGTCGGTAAGTTCAATTGATCGCCACCGTTTTTCAAACAGATAACGATCCCTGGTCAGCAGCGCCACACCCCGTCCGCGAAGGTCACCAAAGGACATGACGCGCGAATCCGATGACTGGTATTCGTCTTTCATGACGATTACCTGCTTCAATTCCGGCAGTTTGTCCCAGGCTTTGATGACCTTTTCCAGTGTGGCTTCATCCTGCAAATACAGAATGGAGGCTCCCGAATCGTTGATGATATAGCTCATTTCCGACTCGGACAAGGTGGGATAAATACACACGGTTATTCCGCCAGAACAGAGAATGGAATAATCGGCCCAGACCCATTCCGGACAGGTGTGGCACATGAGTGCGCCGCGCTCCCCTTTCTGGAATCCCATATCCATGAGACCGCAGGAAAGCTCCTTCATAATCCGCCATCCTTCGGCATAAGTAATGCTTTTTGTCACTCCCGCCGGAGCTTTCCAGCGTTGAAAAGGCCAGTGACCGAAGCGCACCGCGTTACGGTTCATCATTGCCGGAGCAGTAAGTTGTTCTATGTACCATTTATTGTGAGCTTCCATAACAACCTCCTGATATCAAATTGCAAAAAGTTATTTTTTGATTCAACGAAATCCGGTGTTTCTTATTCCATCATTTTTGACCGCCGGCGCCGGCGTTGCTCAGGTATGCAAATGAAACATGCGGTTGAGGTCGTGGTATCAGTGTTAATATCGCGCAGTTTTACAAAGAGGTTTTCTGAGAGTGCTTTGGAGACAAGAACGTTCGTGATGAAGGATTATAAGTAGAATGACGTCTTATGTCAATAAAATATAACATAAAATATAACATGCCATGCGGCATGAAATACTTTCTGCGTTTAACGCATTGGCTTCAAAAGAAGACATTCTCGTCTCTTTTGCTTTTTTTATTTGATAAAAATCTAAAAAGGTCCGCCGAACGGATTAAGACTGATGTTCTTTTGTTTCCAGGAAATGTAATCTTCAAGTTTTTTGATCGCATCGTCGGGTGTTTTGACGAATTCCACGCCGACCTCATAAGACTCGTCCTCAATGATAACCTTAATCCATTTTACTTTTCCAAGAGCGGTTATCTTTTGTTGTAAAGTTTTTGATGTAAAATCTATTTCCAGGAGGGTATCGATCGGAAACAGGTCACGGGAATGAATTCTGGCCCCGTACACGGAAATATCTTTGCTGCTGTCATAGACGACTTTTTGATGTTTTCCTTCTGAAATAACGGTTATGGTAACATCACTTTCCTCTTTAATTCTTGGCGCTCTTCTTCTTTCGTCCATCTGTTTCTACCTTTTACAACCTCATTTATTCTCTTCCTTCCAACAACTCAGGATGTGAATGGTCTGTCGAAGCTCCGATCCAAAACGCCGTTTTTTTCCATCCGGGCATCCCACAGGGCCTGATTGATATAAGGAATAATCTGAGCCATGTTTTGCGCACTCAGGTGTTCCGGCCGGGCAAGTTTGGTCAGAAGTTCTTCGTCGAATTTTCCCGTCTTACCGAAACTTACCCCGATCATGTTGAATAAAGAAAAGTATTTGTCGGTGAGGAAATTTGGCTGAATATCGAGCCCCTCGCAGCCGCCTTTCAGGATGGCGCCGAGAAAGCGGCAACCGATTCTGCGGGAAAACTTTTCGCAGTATCGGGCTGCAAAACGGGTGTGGGAAGTTTCGGGAAAGCCGCACTGAATTACAAAGCCCAGCGCGGGAAGATTTATTTTCCCCTCAAAGGGCGCTAAAACCTCCAGAAATTCCTTGACGCTCCCGGGCATCGCATCGATGTAAAGGGGAAAGCCGATGATGACATTTTCGGCTGCACTGAATTTTTCCGTCAGAGTCTGGAGGTTTTGCCTGTATTTGACCAGGTATTCCGTACGGCAAGCATTCCCCTCCGTCTCCAGAAATCCCCGGATGAAATGCTCCATAAGCCTGTCCGTATTGCTTTTCGTCCCCCGCGGGGAACCGTTAATGAACATTAATCGCATGGACGATCTCCTCCACGGGTGATTCGGTAAAATGGACAAAACCCAGAGAGGACCTCACATTAATGGCCTCCCTGCGAAAGATATCAGTAAGAATGGCAATGTCCTCTTCATCGGTACAGCTCTCTTTCTCCAGAAGATATGAAATGACGGGATAACGATCATAACGCTTCTTGTGATGAACCTCTCCGTCCACTTCCTCCAGATGAGGATGCATGATGGAAATATTCCTGTCCATGGCGTTTTTCAGCAGAGCGCTGGGAAATCCCATAATAAGCGGCGAGGCAAAAATGACGTGTTCGGCGGCAATATACTGTCTGGTGACATCCCTGGCATCGTCCCGGATGGTGCATGTACCGGGTGTTTTCAGCCAGCAGTTGAAGCATCCCGTACACGGGCTGATCTTCAGATCCCGGAGGACAATGACCGTAGTATTGTGGCCGGCTGATTTCAGCTCTTCGACGAGGATGCCGAGGTACTGGTCAATATTTCCCTTGTCGTTGAAGGGATTTCCATTGAGAACTAAAACATTCATGATTGTCCCTGTTCATTTCTTAGTCGAGCGGTAGTATAAAAAACCGACTATTGTCTGTCAATGACAATATACCTTCAGATTTGATGCTTTTATGGCCGGGAGTGTACAACGGAATTGTCGTATCACACATTATTTGACTTCATCTTTCTCTTTTTATCAATGATACCGTCTATCCTGTAACAATACGGACAACCGTGATTATTGCTTCTGTTGTTAACCGTCGTCTGCCATTTATGCTTTCTCGCACATTGCCACCATACTTTTTTGTTGGACCCCGCCGTTACATCCATGGGAGTCAGGCTGCCGTTCAGCGAAGGATGCCACTGGCTTGCCAGATCGGGATTAACCGTTTGCAGGCAGTTTTCAGCATTAACCTTTTGATTAGCGCAGTAAGGACAACCCTGTCCGTTGCTCCTGTTGCTCACTGTCGCCACCCATTCATGCCCTTTCGAACATTTCCACCATACTTTCTTATTGGAAAAAGGTCTGACGTCCCGAGGCGTGAGACTGCCGTTGGATGTGGAATGCCACTCCCAGGCAAGCTTGGGATTGAAAATCAGAAGATTATTTTCCGTATCCATTTTATTCACTGATTTCCCGATGAAACCGCCGCATGATAAGTATTCATCAGGATAAATACAAACTCATTTTAACAACAAAATCCGCCTATAATCTGAAATCCGTTATTTACCGGTGTTTTTTTCTGTCACAGAAAAAAAATCATTTTTCGTCATCAAATTAACATTATTTTCCGAATAATGCATTATTTAACAGCAAAAGAAATCTTCTTACCTTGTCCCAAATAAAAAGAGCGGAGCAAACACCCCGCTCTTTTTTACAATACAAATCAAACACTGTTTCTTATCTCATTCTTTTTCTGACACCGGCCAGACCCGCCAAACTGATAATCAGCAGAATGACGGTTGCCGGTTCGGGCACCTGGCTGACAATGTAAGCGGCTATTTGCTGATGGCCTGCGGTTGAAGGATGGATACTATCATATCGGGCAAAAGGCCCTTCCTCTCCATCGGGATTTGTAACTGATCCATTCGGGTTCAGTCCCGTGTAGGAGAGTTGAGTCAGATCAATGGCGTAAATATTAATGCCCGGTATCGCGTCCAGATTTTCCAGATAAACTGCTAACACCATATTAAATGGCTGTATCCATGATTGGGCGCCTGTCTGTAGAGATGGATCTATGTAAGCCCAGCTCAGGTTCGGAACGATAAAATTTGCGCCTCCCTCATTGATTAACGTCTGAATGGCTAAGGCGACATTGGCCGCTGCGTTGAGCGGGTTGTACAGCAACGGATCGGACGCATAATTAAGCATATCATTGCCGCCGGCCCAAACCGTGATCAGCGTGTCGCTGGAGATAGTTCCAAAATTATCTATGTAAGTATCTACCTGCCATTGCAAACCATAAATAGGAAGTCCCGCCGCCGGATTGTCCCAGCCGCTGGTTGCTCCGCCATAAGCCATGTCCATTAACGACAATCCGTAACTCGAAGCAAGATATTCCACCCACACCGGACCGTCCGAAAAACGCTGAAAACCGTAAATATCAGCAGGATTAGTATTTCCCGGAGTTCCGCCATAATAGCCTTCATAGTATCCATTATCGGACAAACTGTCGCCGAAGGCCAGAATCGAACTGTAGGCGCAAGCTCCCGCGACGACGGAAAAAAACAGAAAAACACTTAAAAACCACGTGACGATAATCTTCTTAATTTTCAAGGTCATGATATTCTCCTCCTTTTACTCGTCAACTTCATCGTTCTGTAACGTACCCGGAATGCCCGAAAGGAAAAGGCTCCCGAAAACATAAGGATCAAGCCGTTATCTAAATCAAAGTATCCCCTTATATTTCCTTGCATTTTTTATACTAAACTTTCTAAATCATCATAATTTATTGAATATATTTGTTTTTTTACAACGAGCTGCTATTCTTACAAATCGCAAGGCGTAAAATTTTCCGACAATGTTTGTGTGTTGAAAATATCATCAGAATCATAAAGATTTGATATTAAAGGTGTTTTTATATATTAAGCCTGTAAAATAATCCGACTGTTTTTGTTTTCCTTGATCGGTTAATGAAATCTTTTTTCCCGGGTGTTGATAAAAAAAATGGACAGCGAAAAAAAATTGGCATTTTAATTTAAAGAAAATGCTCATGACAGCGGCAAGTCTCAACAGCACCGGACTCTACAGATGAAAGATTAATGCATAATCAACAATAATTGCTGAACTCGGGATCAACATGTGATAAATATATAAACAGTTTAGAATATCGAAGAAACCTGCACCTACGTTAAGCATTGCGGATTTTCCGATTTTTTATCAAGGAATAACTTCTGTCGAAATATTTCAGGGATGCATAAGCATGAAAAAACTGGCTAGATACTTTTTCCAGGGCATATTGATGCTGTTGCCCGTGGTCCTCACCATCTACATCGTGGTTGTGGTTTTCCAATTTACAGACAGCATCCTGGGGCGCTATTTTATCGCTCTGGGAATAAACATCCCGGGACTGGGACTATTGACCACCGTGTCCATCATTATGCTGGTCGGTCTTCTGGGCAACTGGTTTTTAAGCCGTCGCATGTTCGGTTATATCGACCAGGCCTTCGGCAGCGTGCCGCTGGTAAAAGTAATTTACAACATCATCAAAGATGCCATGAACACCCTGGTGCGCAAGAGAAGTTCCTTCGGCAAGGTGGTAATGATTAAGTTCCCCGGCGACGATGAAATCAAGATCCTCGGTTTCATCACCACCGAAGATTTGGAAAGCTTCGGCCTGAGTGACCACGTTGCGGTTTACGTTCTGCAGAGCATGCAGTGGGCAGGCTTCACCCTGCTGGTTCCCAAATCCCGTGTTGAATATCTTAACGTCACTCCGGAAAAAGCCCTGCAGTTCATAGTATCCGCCGGCATCACCGGCAATAAACCTTCCAAGGACAAAAGCGAATAAACCGGTCATCCGGGAACTCATTAATTTTGCGCAGTTCCCCGCGAAAAATCAGTTGGTCATATTTCCCTTGAGCATACGCACGACAACATTTAGACTTGGTTTTCATTTGATAGTTATTTAACAAGATTCTTTTTGTATTTTATATATTTATCTCTTGTAACCTGTAATAAAACATTAAATATTAAAAATCAGGATTACAGAAAAAGGTACCGGCTAAAGTCTCTATTTAAAATATTTATATATTTATTTAAATATATCTATGCAGCGTTTTTCGATACTTTTATCTTGATTTATTGACCATCATGAATTATTGATATCAACATGAAAAAGAAAATGTTTACCAATCAGGTTGATGCCGAATTACTTAAAAACTTTAAAAAGCTGGCTATAGATCTTGATAAACCGATTAATCAGGTACTTGAAGAAGCGATGCGTAACCTGTTAAAAAATTACGAGAAACAAAAATCAAGAAAGAGTGATTTTTCTTCCCCGGTATTACCCTTCGAATAATACTTCTCTCAAAACAATTTTTCTGATGAAACCATTCCATTTTTCAAATTGTATTGGTTAGATAAAAGAAAAAATTTACGGTTAAGCAAAATTTTAAATCAAAAGGCAAGGCCAAACGACCTTGCCTTTTCTGTTCACTTATTCTTTTCCGGTGTTTCAATGACAACAAGAGCTGTCTCAGAGCCTAAAGAAAAGGCCTCTTTTACCATTCCTTTAACTTTGAGTTTCTCGCCCTTCGCCGGCAGCGTCTTTTCTGTGACAACCGTTATTTCGCCGGACTTATCACGAAGAACAAAATATTTTACGAAGATCATGGAGAAGGTTTCCGTCACTTCACCTGAAATGGTAACTTCCTTTCCGGCATATTCCCTGGGATGGCTGGAAATATCGCCAATTTTCGTTGTCCCGATCTCACAGGAGATACAAAAAATCATAAGAAGGCACACCACTAATAAACTCTTTGTAAGCTTGTTGATATTCACGTTGCTCATTATCCGCCTCCTGTTTTTATATTAATCGTACAATTGTTGTATAGATTATGGACTATAACGTATTTTCTACAGTTTTTGGCATTCGTTGTAAATGAGAATTACCATTTGAAAGGTGCAACGAAAACGACGTAACTTAAAAACTTCAGGACATTCCCTTTGGCTTCGAAAAATCGGATACCCCGCATCGACTTTTGACGTCTGATGTTCAAACGTCAATCCCGAGACGTTTTAATGCTTCCATGCCGGGCCCGGCGGTTCGAGGGTTATATTTTCTGATCCGATAATATTGCCTAACCATTTTTTCAATAGGCACGACGGAAGCCACAGGATATTTGGTGACGGCTTCTTTCGTAAATCGATCCGGCAAAGTATCCTCGGAGGGCTGTTGCCCCATCTTGATGTTCATATAACGCTCCAGTTTGTTGATGCGCTCTCCTGCCTTCTTGAACTGCCACTGGTTCATGGGAATGCCCGTAATGGCGGAAAAGAAGTCGGAGTAAACACTCCAGTTCATCATCATCTGGGAAGTTTTTGGGTTCAAAATAGTGGCTACCTTCAGGACAGCTCTGGGAATATACTTGGGAAT
>JAJFTS010000123.1 GCA_021372815.1 Deltaproteobacteria bacterium
AGCATGGATACCCAGGTTTTGGGAATGATCCTTCGTGCCGCCACCGGGAAAACTCTTTCCGAATATACTGAAGAGAAACTCTGGAAGCCGTTGGGTATGGAATCGGACGCCTATTGGCTGATCGACAGCAGCGGGATGGACGCGGCATTCGGGGGATTGAATGTTACGCTTCGTGATTATGCGCGGTTCGGCCGGCTATATTTGAAGAACGGAAACTGGAACGGTAAACAGATTATTCCTGAGGCATGGTGTAAAGCATCGGTAACTCCCGACGCGCCTCATCTGATGCCGGGGAAAAGATCCAATGCAAGCTGGGTCCTGGGTTATGGATATCAATGGTGGATTCCCGAGAATCCGGACGGCGATTATCTGGCCATCGGGATTTACGGTCAGGCCATATATGTATATCCCCGGTATAACATTGTAATCGCGAAGACCTCTGCTTATTCCGATTATAATAAAGACGGGGAGGATATGGAAATAGAATCCATCGAAGTGTTCAGAACGATTGCCCGCAATTTGGGCAGGTGATATTCACTAATCGCCATTCACCATTTTCTGTGTTTCACTGTCATTTAGATGCCAGCATGGTGCCGCGGCATTTTTTTGAACCGCATAAGCAGGCGTATTCCTTCTTGACCCTGGCTGTCTTGCGGATATCGATGATCAGCCCGTAATCGTACGTGAGCTCCTCTCCCGCTTTGATATTGCGCAGGGCTTTCAGGAAAATACGGTAGCCGTCCTGATCAGATTCCAGATTGGGTTCACAGGAGTGATTAATCCATTTCGCGGAGTTGCCGTTGTACTTCGCGTCGATGACGTGGCCGTCGTCGAGATGGAAATAGAAGGTATGATTAGGCTGGCTTTTGTCGTGCGGATGGCGGGCCAGGGCTTTCTTCCAGGTGATGATCTCGCCTTTATACTCCAGCACCGTGTCGCCGGCCTTGATGGGACGAATGGCGTAGACGCCTTTGCCGTGAATGCCCGATTTACGCACCTGAATGCGGCGACCGCGGGCAGGAGTATTAGATTGACTTACGTTTGGCTTTGTTTTTTTCATGGTTTGCATTCTGCTTGTTATCTTTTTAATCTAAGGTTTGGTGGGCGTGTATACAAAAAATGAACTGACTGGTCAAGCTGAATTTAAATAATCAGGAAGTTCTGGTTTCAAAGGTGCCGGTTGCAGGTTCAGCAAAAATGACAGTAATATTTTAAAAGTAATCTGGTATAATAAATTATGAAGATCAAAAATCAGGTGCAGTGATATGACAAAATCATTCTGGTTGTGCTTTGTTCCTCTTTTTGTTGCCGTTGATGCTTTGGGCATTTTCCCTCTGTTTATGAATCTTACGGAAGGGATTGAGCCGCAAAAAATAAGACGGATTGTTTATCAATCGATGATTACGGCCTTGATAGTTGCGCTGGTCTTCATTGCCCTGGGTACGGCAATATTGAACTTGCTTGGGATTACCGTTGCCGATTTCATGATTGCCGGCGGAACCCTCCTTTTTGTCATTTCCATCAAAGAAATTATTTCCACCAAAAAGAGTGCCTATACGATCGATCAGGACAGCATGGGTGCCGTACCCATCGGCGTGCCGCTGATCACAGGACCCGCAGTATTGACCACTTCATTGCTGCTGATCAATGAGCACACTTTATTTGTGACCGCTCTGGCGATTATTATTAATATTTTGATTGCCGGCGGTGTTTTTCTTTCGGCACCGCTGATCAATCGCGTTCTTGGCAAAACAGGTTCGAAAACAATATCAAAAATCACCAGCCTGCTGTTGGCGGCAATTGCCGTAATGATTATCCGCAAGGGGATTGTCATGTTTATTGCTCAGGGTATTAAATCTTAGCGGGTGCTTTGATTCCGAGTCACTTTGGCATACAAATTGATTATATATCGATAAGGCTTTAAGTGAATGGTGCCGACTGATTCCGGGGTGCCAATAAAACCTGCGTATATTTAGAGCCTTAGCTGTTTACTGTTATAAGAATTGTTGATTATGGTATTATAAAAGGGATGAAAACGGAAATATTTTGAAACAAATTTGTTACATTTAATTTAAGCAAAAAGGAAAAATTATAAAATGACACCAATACAACGAGTAAGCACCGGCATCGGCGGGTTGGATGAAATACTTAATTATCTGCAAATGGGCGATAATGTTGTTTTACAGGTTGACAGTATTGCCGATTACCGTAATTTTGTTGATCCTTTCGTAAAAGCCGCGCTGAAGCAAAAAAGACGCGTGGTTTATATGCGCTTCGCCAATCATCCTGCGCTTTTTGAAAAAAATAAAGATATAAAAATTTACAAACTGAACGCCAACAGCGGTTTTGAATCGTTTTCCACTCAGGTTCATAATATCATCCGCGATGAAGGCCGCGATGTTTTTTATGTTTTTGACTGTCTTTCCGATCTGCTGATGGCCTGGGCGACGGATTTGATGATCGGCAATTTTTTTGTCATCACCTGTCCTTACTTGTTTGAACTCAACACGGTGGCTTATTTCGCGATTATGAGAAGCAGCCATTCCTTCAAAACTGTGGCGCGCATTCGCGAAACCACGCAGGTGCTCCTTGATGTTTACAATCATAATGGAAAACTGTGCGTCCATCCGTTAAAAGCGTGGAAGCGTTATACCCCGACGATGTTTTTGCCGCATATCATGGAAAACAGCAAGTTCGTGCCGATTCTGAACAGTGCGGACGCGGCCAGCTTTTTTTCTTATCTGACGGACAAAAACGCGACCGGCGGCGAAAGAAATCTGGATTACTGGGATAAAATATTTCTGCAGGCGAATGACATTTTGAATGATTCTGCCGCAATAAAGGAAAAACAGGCGATGGTGGAAACGCTTTCCCGCGTGCTCATCGGGCGTGAAAAGAGAATGCTTTCCCTGGCCAAAGAATATTTTACGCTGGAAGATCTGGTCGAAATCAAAAAGCGGCTGATCGGGACGGGATTTATCGGCGGCAAATCGGTGGGCATGCTTTTGGCGCGCAATATTTTGCGAAAAGATATGTCGCTCGACTGGTCGGAACAGCTGGAACTTCATGATTCTTTCTATATCGGGTCCGATGTCTTTTATTCTTACATGGTGCAAAACGGCTGGTGGAAGTTGTTGATGGAGCAGAAAACCGAGGAAGGCTATTTCGAAATAGCTAAAGA
>JAJFTS010000133.1 GCA_021372815.1 Deltaproteobacteria bacterium
TTCTGCTCTTCAAGCGCGGCGTCAAGCTGATCCTGAGTGATACGGGAAGACGTCAGCAGCAATTCTCCCAGCATCAGGCGGGCGCCGGCTGCCGCGTTTATTGCTTCCTCAACAGTTGAAAAGTCACGCTGAACCAACAAGGTATTGTAATACTCTGCCTGATCCAATGTTTTGAAATCAACAAGAGGCTCTCCCGGCAAATTTCCTGTATGTGTCTGTTTTGAAAAAGCGGTGGTCATTTTTGGGGATTGAATAAATTTGCCGTCTGTCGGAATCCGGTCAAGCGGACGTCTGACCGACCGAAAATAACGATTTTCTATTCTTTCTCTTTCTTTCCGTAATTTCTCAATCATGAGATCATTCCTGCTGACGGAAATGAAAATTAAATTGTTTGTTTTGACAAAAGTTTTTACGAAAAGCTTCTTTCTTAGTTCAGATAATAACTTATATGTTTCCCTGTTGTCAAGATAGATAGAGAGTAAAATTCATCGAAAATGTTCAAAATCCGGCATAGACGATAAGTCTTTATGCGTCTTCATTATAATCCGTTAGATAAAACGCTGTATTAACTATAAAGGATATATTCTGTGAAATTGAGATGTTTCACTTGGCAGAATATCTCCAGCCGACTGACCTCGAAAATTCTTCCACGCGGATGAAATGATTATAGCTGCTGTGGTCAATGTTATATCTTTTCTCATCTTGATGTCATAAGATGGTAACGAGGTAATTTAACGTGCTGAAACATGTTGAAAATAAATTTTTGTTGTTTTATCTTGCCAAATAACGAGGCGTCGCTTTTATTAAAAAACTTTCTTCCAAGGAGATTGAATGCAGGAAATAGAATCTATTCTTCAACAGATCAGTGATGTATTGTGGGGCTGGCCCCTGATCGTTCTGCTTGTCGGAACACATATATTTTTAACATTCCGTCTTAAATTTATTCAAAGATATATCGGCAAAGCAATTAAACTTTCTTTTTCGCGTAAGCGTGAAGGGGAAGGGGACATCAGCCAGTTTGGCGCACTGACCACGGCTCTGGCGGCGACCATCGGTACGGGCAACATTGTCGGCGTGGCGACGGCCATTGCGGCGGGCGGTCCCGGCGCGGTGCTCTGGATGTGGCTGACCGGTGTCTTTGGCATCGCGACAAAATACAGCGAAGCGGTTCTCTCTTTGAAATATCGCATTACGACAAAAGACGGATTCATGGCGGGCGGTCCCATGTACGTGCTGGAGCGCGGAATGAACGCCCGATGGCTGGGAATAATTTTCGCGGCGCTGACCGCGGTTGCGGCTTTTGGCATCGGCAATATGGTGCAGGCTAATTCCATTTCTTCTCTCGTGCAGGAAACATTCAGCATATCGCCCTGGATTACCGGTTTGATTATGACGGCGCTGACCGCGTTTGTCATCCTGGGCGGCATTAAATCCATCGCAAAGGTCTGCGAAAAACTGGTGCCCTTTATGGCCGTCTTTTACGTCATAGGGTGTTTAATTCTTCTGGTGGTTAATTATTCGACGATACCGGATACCTTAAAACTGATTTGCACCAGCGCGTTCACCGGGCATGCGGTGATTGGCGGTTTCCTCGGAGCGGGCATGAAAGAGGCTATCCGCTATGGTGTTGCCCGCGGCCTGTTTTCGAATGAGTCCGGTCTGGGCAGCGCGCCGATTGTGGCGGCGGCGGCGCAGACAAAAAATCCGATTCGTCAGGCGCTGGTTTCTTCCACGGGAACTTTCTGGGATACGGTGGTTATTTGCGCGATGACCGGACTGGTTTTGGTCAATTCCGGCGAATGGATTCACGGTTATAAAGGAGCCGCACTCACCAAAGCGGCGTTTTCGGATTTGCCTGTTGTCGGACCGGTCGTGCTGTCTGTAGGTCTGCTGACCTTTGTTTTTTCGACCATTCTCGGCTGGTCCTACTACGGCGAAAAAGCCGCGGAATATCTTCTGGGAACTAAAGCCGTCCGGCCATACCGGTATTTGTGGGTGATTGCCGTTATGCTGGGTTCCGTCCTGAGCCTGCCGATTGTCTGGACATTCGCGGATATTGCCAATGGATTGATGGCTGTGCCTAATCTTATTTCACTGCTTGTTCTTAATAAAGTCATCGTTAAAGAGACGAAGCAATTTCTCTGGGAGGATAAGCTGGATACATCGGCCTGGCAAACAGGTCAGGCTGAACCTGCAGCAGTAGCGGCAGAAGATCCGACGGAAAATAGTTGATAAAATAAACATTTGACGGTAAGGGATCTGTCGTTATTTGCCCGGCCAGGCAATCTTATTGCAGAAGATTATCTTATGACAATTCTCGTCTGTGAGTGACAATCACCGGTATTGAAAAGGGAAGGGTATTTCCGGTGTCTCTTAGCGCTTGTTTGATTCCCGAGTTCAAGGCACATGTTCAAACATTGATGACGTGATTAAAAATATTATATCGATTATTCATCAACATGTGAAAAAATCTTGCTTTATACCGGAATAAGCCTGTTCTGATAAAGATATGGTTATGAAGATCGTAATTAAAATTGTCGGGCGATTGTTTCTTTTTACTTGCCCGTGTTGTTTTTTTACTCTATAATTTTGCCGCATTTAGTAGTGCGGCGGACTCAAGGGGGTGGCTTTTTCGTAAAGCATCGGTTTGTTAATCAGTAGAGATTTATAAGGAGGAAAAAATGAAAAGAATTATTGTTGCCGTTTTCTTAATCTTATTTTGTGGTGCATTTCTATCTCATGCGGCTGAATTGAAAGTGGGTGATAAATTACCTGACTTCAAACTTAATGATGCACTTGATAATAAGGCATACAGTCTCAGCTCGCCGGAATTCGCAGGCAGATCTGTTTATATCGTATATGCCAGCACAAGTTCATCCGATGACAATGACCATGTAACCAATGCCCTGAACGCCAACAAAGACGTCATGCGTCTGAAAAGTGAAAATAAGTACGTTGGCCTGGGTATCGGCAATCAGAAAGACAGTCCGGTGCCGAATTTCGTCATTAAGTCGGTTGCCAAGCGTAAACAGAAGAGCAGCGGCGCCATTATTCTGCTTGATCCGGATTTTACAGTAGGCAAGGCCCTGGGGCTGGCATCTCCGCACAAAGCCGCCGTATCATTTCTTGTTGATAAAAACAGGATTGTTCGCTACATTTATTCGGGTAAAACTCCGGCAGAAAATATTCCCAAGATTGTCGATTTAATCAAAAAATATTCCGAGTAAATTACCTGTTGTTTGGCATTTTACGCCCCCTCGATTACCCTCATGGGAATCGAGGGGGAGCATTTTTTTAGCTTGCTTTGGAGCGAGGGGTAGTAAGTTTGAGGCGAAGCGGTTCATGTCTGGAACTTAAACGGGCCGCCGGAATAATTCACAAAAAAACATTTAAGAAGCTCGTGTTAATATGCCGGCGAACGTAGATGTCATTGTAACGACGTATAAGCGTTATGAATTTTTACGGGAATCTTTGCAGAGTGTTGCCGATCAGAGTTATCCGCACTGGAGATGCTGGATTGCCGAAGACGGCGAATCGAAAGAAACTTATAACGTCGTCAAACCTTTTTTGCGGGATGACCGTTTTGTCTATCTGCCGGGAGAGCATGCGGGTTTTCCGGCTGTTCCGCGTAATCGCGCTATTCGCCAGGGAAATGCCCCCTATATCGCAGCGCTGGATGATGATGATTTCTGGCTGCCTAAAAAGCTTGAATGTCAATTGGCTTTTTTGGAAAGTCATCCTGCTTGTGTATTGCTCGGATGCAATGGCTTTTTATGGCAAGGGACAGGAGATGTAAATAAGTCGCCGGTGTTTTTTGAAAGAGAAAAAATGTTTGGTAAGATAAATTATAATGAATTTGTCAACCAAAATTTTATTATCTACTCTTCAGTAGTTTTTCAAAGGAACGCTGCCGAGAAGTCAGGACTATTCAATGAATCACCTTCCCTGCAGCCAGGCCAAGACTATGAATTGTGGTTGCGTATGGGCGCTCTTGGTGAAATCTGGAATTTAGCCGAACCTTTCGTAGTTTATCGTGAAACGCCATCGACTCATTATAAAAAAAAATCTGATCGCCACGAAAAATATAAATCATTCGCCAACATCTATACGTTAGCATTAAATGGTGTTGAAGGCATACCAAGTCCCCTTTCTTACCCTGAAAATGCTCATCTTGCCGATATTTGTCGGCGCGAAAGAGATTTCTATCTTGCCGGTCCCCGATTTCTGGGACGATTTAGACATGAAAGGAAATCAAAGATAATTCATTTTTTTAACTTTAAAAAGACATAGAATCATGAATAGATTTATTCATTCAAGCATTAACCTCTTCTGGAAACGATTTTGCTTCACCTTGCAAAAAAAAGTGAAGATAAATGGAGAACGTATTTGCAGAACTTTATGAATCACGTTAAAAATATATTACAATGAAAAAAATTGCTCTGATACGGAGTTCATATTCACCATACGGAGGAGCAGAGACCCTGACTGCTGCCTTGCTTCACAATATATTGGAAAGCAATGTAGCCGTAAGCCTGCTGACTTTGCCGCATCAAAAATGGCCCATCTCACATCCGAATCTTAAGATTATTCCTCTTGGCAGTCTTGTGAAAAATAGACTATGGCAATTGTGGAGATTTGAGCAATCTGTTTGTAACTATTTGGAAAATCATTCATTTGACTGTGTTTTTGCAATAGACCGCGTTTCGTGCTTTACTCATTTTCATGCAGGTGGGGGAAGTCATAAGACCTTTTTACGTGTGAAAAATAAGAATTCCAACCAGATATCGCGTCTGTTCCGGAACATCAGTCTATTCCAGGCTTCCACGTTGTACATCGAGAAAAAAGGATATTCCAATCCCACACTTAAAAAGATTCATTGCTGTTCCCAAATGGTGGCTAACGATCTCTGCAACGATTATCCGATAGATCCTAATAAATGCCAGATTATCTTCAACGGGATAAACTGGAAAGAGATGGGATCTGTATTTGACAATAGGGCTACCGTTGCTTCTGAACTTATAAAAAGCCATGGTTTGAATCCCGAACTAAACTATCTTCTTTTTTTGGGAAGCGGTTATTCCAGAAAAGGCCTTGATATTTCGATTGAAGGTCTTAGTGGTCTGCCGGACTCCTATCATTTGATTGTAATAGGAAAAGACAATGAACGAGCATATATTCAGCAATCTAAAAAACTGGGGATTAAGCACAGGGTCCACTTTTTTGGTTCTCAGAAGGAAGGCTGGCGTTATGCGTCCCTCTGTAAAGGATTTATTCTTCCTTCCCGGTATGAGCCTTTTGGATTAGCCGCAGCTGAAGCTCAAGCGATGGGGGTTCCAGTTCTTATTAGTGAAAATACGGGATATGCAGAGCTTGTGTTGCCTGGGGAAAATGGAATAATTTTAAAAAATCTAGTGAATAGAGATAATATCCGGCAGGCTTTTGAAGAATTTAAGGAATTAATTGAAAAACCCCGTATGAGTCCGGAACAGATTCGGGAACAGATTTCTCATCTGGATAATGCTCTTATCTTTAAAAAGATGAGGGAATTTTTGGGAATATAACCATCCTCTCAAATCAAAAACTGTCGATTTTTGTTTTGAGGCAGCAACGATAATTTACATAATTTTGCATAGGTCTAATGTCCAACATCAGTGTTAATAGCCTCTCTAATAGCCGCCTTGATCTTATCTGTATTCAATTCTTCCAAGCAATGGCTTCGTTCCGTTCCGTTGCATCCTTTTTGTCTGCAGGGAACACATTTCCAATCAGACATAATGATCCGGTGATTATTTCCAATCGGCGCCCATTCCTTCCAGTTGGATGGGCCATATACTGAAATGGTCGGCGTCCCGACAGCGGCTGCAATATGAAGCGCGGCGCTGTCTACTCCGATATGCAGTCGGCTTAAACTCAGAACTCCCGCTAACTCCGGTAGGGTTGTTTTACCTGCTAGGTTAAAAACCTTCTCCTTGCATTTGTTTTTTAATTTTTCAGCCCTCTCTCTCTCATCAGGGGAGCCGACGAGTGCCGCCGGCAATCCGCACTCTTCTTCCAACCAGTCTAAAACATCGATCCATTTTTCTTCAGGCAACTCCTTGTATGACCATCTTGAAAAGGGATTTATGGTAATCCAGAAGTTTCCGGCTTGGCCCGTAGCAGCCATGATGTCCACTGCCCGTTGTTTCAGCCAATCGGCAATGGTTAGACGAGGTATCTTCTTGGCCGTATCGATACCCAATTCCCGGACAATGCGAAGCGATTGCTCTGCCGCCCCACGTATGTTTTCGCTATGCAGAGGGTGAATGATGTCTGTGAAAAGCAGATTGCGCCAAAAAGGGACATCATGATAATGTGCGGACACTCGCTTTGCGGCGCCTGATAGAAAAGCCAGGAAAGCGCCTCTGTCTCCGGAACGAAGATCAATAGCCATATCGAAATGTTGGGATCTAATCTTTTTGAAGAATCGAACTTGTTCTGCAATCTGGCCCCACAAATCTCTCTTAATTTTTTTAACCTCAAAGATTTCTACAACTGAAGGCTCCATTTTCAGCAGTTCACCGAAACCTTCTCTGACAATGACAAATGTATTAGCTCTCGGAAGGGATTCTTTTATGGCCCATATCGTCGGGATGCCCCAAACGACATCCCCTATATCGCCAAGTTGTATGATGAGGATATTCTTTATACCTCTGAAAACATTCGTTTCGTATCTGGTCATTTTAATCATCTCCAATATGAACTAAGATTATTATCGCCCTGATGATCTGTCAACCCTTTATTGTGTCAACGTTTTTTATTTAAAAGATTAATGGACCATTTGTTAAAATCGAGCATGAGATTAGAATTCTTTTTTATATAAAATTGATTTTTAATAGTAAGAGTGATAAATATTAAAAATATTTATCAATATTTATTATACGATAATTAAAAAAAATAAAAAATTTTTCGACGAATTATTTGCTTAATCAAAATTAAGCTTTTGGAGATTGTTGGTTTGCGTAATAAAGTTTCAGGGACATTGTCCACAGCGTAAAATCGGCGATCTAACCACTATCGATATCGATAAAAGTTTAGGATGAATTACGAAAAACAGATCGAAAAAAGCCACTATGAATTCAGTCGCTACATGTCAAAGCAGCGGTGGTGCAGTTTGTGGCATCAGATTGATGAGATTCAAAAACTCAAACCGAAAAGCGTGCTGGAAATAGGGCCTGGTCCCGGATTGTTCAAGACTATCATTGCAAATCTGGGTATTGTAATTGAAACGCTGGATATTGATCCGGATCTGCGGCCTGACCATGTCGCTTCGGCTACAGATATTCCTTTTGATGACGGTTTCTTTGATGTGGTATGCGCGTTTCAGATGCTCGAACATTTGCCGTACGAGGTTTCATTAAAAGCTTTCGGTGAGATGGTGCGCGTCAGTTCGCGTTCCGTCGTGATCAGCCTGCCCGATGCGCAACGCGTGCGGCATTATCATATAGGTTCAAGTGATTTTCTCGTGCCTCGTCTGCAACTGGTTGTTCCTGTGCATAAGTTTGAAGGAGAACATTACTGGGAAATCAACAAGCGCGGCTATTCTCTTGCCCGTGTGACAGATGATTTGACGAAAAAAATCAGGTTGGCTAAAACCTATCGCGTGTATGAATATCCTTTTCACCGTTTTTTCGTTTTCGTGCGATGAGGTTAGTGTTCTGATCAAGGTGTCCATTTTATAAAGTCAAAAAATCATAATTTAATCCGAAAGCGAAACTACGACAATCAAATTGATCATATTTTTACTGTGTACAGCAATATCAAAATATGCTTAATTTAAACAAGTTTCCCATGCTTATTGAGACGTCCCTTGTAAAATCAAAAAAAATATTATAGGCGAAGTAAGGAAATGGATGAGAATTATGAAAAGATACTACAATTTGTACAAGACTTTTAAAAATTGGCAGCTATATCTTGCCTGTAAATACAAGATTGCCAAGACGGATCCGTTGGTATTTGAGTCGCGCAATGGCTTGATTGTGGAAGTTCCCCTCAGGCTTCTCCATACTTTTAAAGAAATTTTTATGGATGAATGTTATCTTTCCGGATTGGAATATCCAATTCCCCCCAGTGCGACTGTAGTTGATATTGGAGCCAATGCTGGCTATTTTAGCCTATTTGCCGTTTCGTGTTTTGTTGATGCACGTATATTTTCTTTTGAGCCGGTGCCGGTCAATTATGCTCAATTGGAACGCCACCGCAATCTGAATAGTTCCAAGCCGATGAAATGTTTTCCTAAAGCCGTTGCCGGTCAGACAGGAGAGATCAGTCTATCCTTTGATGCCAGTGATTCTTTTACGACCAGCGCGACAATCTTTAAACAAACTGATCAGCAGGCAGGATCCATTAAAGTTCCCTGTCTCACACTTTTGCAGGTATTGGATGAAAATAATATTAACAAATGCGATCTTTTGAAGATGGATTGTGAAGGAGCAGAATACGATATTTTATATAATTGCCCCACGAAGTATTTACAGCGTATAGATCAGATTGCTATGGAAGTTCATCGCGGCCAAAACGAAAACCAGAATATTGAAACTATGGAAGAGTTTTTGCGAGAACAGGGATTTTCAACGCGCCGGAAGTCTGTAGGTATGCTGTGGGCTTGGCGAAGCTAATCAGTTTGTGATATACAATACCGTTAAAGAGTTTGCCGCAAGCTATGGAAATTAATGAATGGTTAATATTACCGCCTGTCTATATTTGTAAAGATTGTATTTGCATCGAAATAATATTAAATTAAAAGTCGAACGGGAGATTATTTATCAATGATTACCAAGATTACCAAAAAACAAGCTATAAAAGTTTTGATGGCTACTTATAACGAGAGAGAATCTGAAAGGTCATTGCTGCCAGATAGCAGGGATTATTTTGATGGAGGTTATGACCGTTGGGCTGGTGTTATTTCAGCCTTGAGTAAATCTCCCGTGCAAGGAAGAATTCTTGATATTGGTGCCTATGATGGCATGTTTTGTTGTTCACTCATAAAACTTGGTTTTTCAATAGCTGCTATAGATTGGGAACAACCTTTATCCGGTTCGTTCTGGCACCGTAAAAATATTGATTGGCATATGCTCAATATTGAGGCAGACTCTCTTCCCTTTCCTGATAATGAATTCATGGGTATCTATATGGGGCAAATTCTCGAACATTTTACCTATTCACCAAAAAAACCATTCAAAGAAATATTTAGGGTTCTTAAACCAGGCGGGCTTCTTGTCATAGACGTGCCCAATGTAGGTGAACTGCACAATTTCTATAGGCTTATTCGTGGTAAAAACATTTTATATGACTATAAGATTCATTATATTGAGGAAGAACCAATGTTTTACAAAGGTCTTCCCTATTGGCGTCGTCACAGCCATGAGTTTACCGCATACGACTTGAAAAACTTAGCAGATACTTGCGGTTTTAAGGTTGTTGATATTTCATACATTCGTTCTGTCAGGCATAGGAAAAAAGGATTTAGACGGATAGAAGTGCCATTTTCCGCACTCCGCGATATCGTCCCTCTTTTTCGTAAGACCTTAATGCTAGTGGCACAAAAGCCATTTTAGTTCGGCGATTGCTGTTTTGGTGAGTAAAAAGTTGTTTACAATAAATTACATAATAAAGTAGCGATGAAATATTATATTCTAAACAAAACTATCAATGCTTTGCAGGTATTATAGTTTTGTTTGCATAGCTTCTTGTAAGATTCCACAAAATATTAATCATTGCCAATATTGTGTAAAAAACAATTGCTTTGACGCCAGATGCAGTATCGGAAAATGATGCCAGAATCATGAACGAACAAATACAGGCTAAAAGGCATAGTGCCCAGGATTTGAAATACTCATTTTTTTTCAATACCAGTGTTTTCCAAAGCATCCGAAGAGAAGCTGTCAGTATAGATAAAAATAACAAAAGACCAACAATCCCAGTGCGAACTGTAATATCAAGTATTGTATTATGTGGAGTACCGAAAATAGGTTTTTTTTGTTGATATTCCGGTGGTAATTGATTGTTCAGATTTTCTAAATCAAGAACATTTTGGTTACCGTAAATTTGCATGCCGAATCCTATGCCGGTAATGGGATGGTTTTTTATTACTTCAATTGTGAGTCGATAAATTTTGAGTCTTAAATCTTTTGTATAACCATTTATATTGGAAATTCTTTTTCCGCTGTTTGGCACAAGAATAATAATTATTAGTATAGTTAATATAATAAAAATTATATTTTTTCTGTTATGAAAACATAAAATTAACAATGCTGCAAGTAATCCAAAAAAAGAAGCTCTGGACTGAGTAAGCAATGTTGTAATAGTCATAATTGAAAAGCAATTTACAAGTAATATCTTTAAAAGGATATTTTTGCTTTTGTATAAGAAATGTAGACTAAGGCAAATTCCCATTATGGTAATGAAACCTATCCTGTTGGTACACATTTCTCTAAAAGTGTAACCCAGCCTTGAATTAAAAGGGAATCCTTCGATAAAATAATATTGAATAACTGCTCCGATGGAAAAAAATGTTGCAGAAGCAATGGCAATAAAGGCGAGTATTTTAAGTCTTTTCGGTGAATTGAAATAATTGACTAATAAATAGAAAATAATTAGATATTCCAATAAGTGAGCTCGCAAATCGTGGAGAGTGTTTTTAAAATCAAGAGTAAAAAACAAACCCAAAACCGCCCAAAGAAAAAATAAAATAAAAGGTAAAGTCAGTGGTGATCTCAGGGTAAAAACGGTTTTTCTAAAAAAAAGAAGGAGAAGTAAAATGAATATGGCAAGGTAAAAACAAAACTCATCTACAGCTTCGAACGGCATGGGCTTTAAAAAAATATGGACGCCAATTAAAAATGGTATCGAATAATTTAATGTCCGGAATATTCTCTCTTTTGGCCAATTATTTATTTTTGAAGCAATATCAGCGATAGGTTTGAACATCCCTATTTTCCTGAAGCAAACTTGGTTATTTATATAGTCATCTCATCTTATATTTAAGTCAGAATAAAATATTTTTATGATCCTATATATTTATTTTTTATTTTATAGTTGTTAAATAGTCAAATAAATTATAAATTAATAGAAAAATAATTTTGAGACTGTTTTTTAACTGGAGAATAATTTTGGAGAAAGTTCCTCTTTCCGTAGCCATCATTACAAAAAATGAAGAAGAAAATATTCGTCAGTGTCTGCAAAGCGTTGCTTTTGCCGGGCAAATTGTTATTGTCGATTCCGGCAGTACGGATGCGACTTTGCGGATTGCCTCTGAATTTAATTGTGAAATTTATAGCGAAGAGTGGCGCGGTTTCGGCCCCCAGAAGCAATCGGCGATTGAAAAATGCCGTGAGCCCTGGATATTGGTTTTGGATGCCGATGAACGTATTCCTGCGGATACGGCGGCTGTTATTGAGAAGATCGCGAATGGTTCCGATGTTGGTGAGGCCGGGTTCAGCTTTCCCCGCAAAAATTATTTCCAGGAACGATGGATTAAGCATGCCGGCTGGTGGCCGGACAGGATTGTCCGCTTATTCCGCAAAGAGGCGGGAAGAATGAGTACGGCAGTTGTCCATGAATCGGTGGAAGTTCAGGGAAAGCTCGGAGAGCTGGATGCCGTCATTGAACATTATACGGAAAGTCGCTTAAGCAAAATAATTCAAAAAATAGACAGATACTCGACCTTGGGCGCCCAGACCGCCTATCAAGAAGGAAAGAAGTCTTCAACCGGCGGCGCTTTTATGCGTGCCTTTTTTACCTTTGTTCAGGATTATTTTTTCCGCCTCGGCATGCTCGACGGCATGCCCGGTCTGACACTGGCTGTAACCGATTCCATTAACAAGTTTTTTAAGTACGCGAAATTGAGCGAACTGACCAGAATAAACCGCGGTGGAAAATGACCGATGAATGAGCGCCATGGTGAATATCAGGTTGACGGAATTGATGTATCGGTCATTATCGTCAACTGGAACACAAAAGACCTTCTGCGAAATTGTCTGAATTCGATATATCAAACTGTCCGGGATATCATCTTCGAAATTGTTGTCGTTGATAATGCTTCGTCTGACGGTTCCGTCGAAATGCTGGAAAAGGAATTTCCTTCCGTCATCACGATCGTGAATCAGGAAAACAAAGGTTTCGGAGCGGCTAATAATCAGGCTTTTTCGGTCATGAAAGGCAAATATGCCCTTCTGCTGAATACCGACACGGTATTAACTCCGGAAGCGGTGAACAAGTTATGGAACTTCTGCGAGACCAATGAAAAAGCAGCCATTGTTTGCGGACAACTTTTAAATGCCGATGGCAGCCGACAAAACTCTATCGCCTCGTTTCCTTCGTTATTAACGCTGGCGGTCAATAACTCTCTTCTGGAATATCTGTTTCCGCAAATCTATCCCAGCAAACGATACGAACATGCATCTCCTTTGGAGGTGGATTCAGCCGTAGGCGCCTGCATGATGATCAGAAAAAAAGCGCTGGATGAAACCGGTTTTTTTGATGAGCGTTATTTTTTCTTTTTTGAAGAAACCGATCTTGCCCGCACCATGAAGCACCGGGGATGGAAAATTTATCAGGTGCCGGATGCTTTTATCTATCATTTGCAGGG
>JAJFTS010000120.1 GCA_021372815.1 Deltaproteobacteria bacterium
GGCGGAAAGTATATCAGTCCTTCTTTTTCGGAAACGCTGATACCGGGTCAGAAATTATCCGAGAAACCCCTGCATGAGAATCTTTCTAATCGCGAATTTCAGATCATGTGCATGATTGCCCGCGGGACGGCGCTGAAAGACATCGGAGAGACTTTGTGCATCAGCGGCAAAACCGTAAGTACCTACCGTACCCGCATCCTGGAAAAAATGGGAATGAAGACAAATGCCGACATCGTCGGCTATGCCTTGAAACACAAATTGATTACGTAAAAATCAGACAATTCCTACAAAAAAATCAGGATTTCCTGACAGACAACATCATTAAAACATGAAATATTTGCCATAAATTTATATCATGGGGGTATTTTTTATCAAAATAGACCCTTCTGCCAATTCGCTTTCATTGGGCAACTTTGCCGGCTGGTTTTGGTTTTCTGCAACGTATAACCTGAAGGTCGTATATTAACAATGCGCTGCGGAGGCTCTCCTCCTAGCGGCATTGTTGCCCTTTGAAAGCGAAGCGGTATTAATCTCCAAGCATATATATTTGCTAGAACAATTAAAACGGGCGTATTTATCTTTGATAATTTAAGTATCTTAGCCTAAGCAAAACTCAATTTCCGGAATGTTTTTCAGGAAAAAGGTCGATCGCAGAGGAACAATGGCAACTCGGATACCCAGAAAGAGAACGATTTTTCTTGTTCGTCTGATGGTTATTGTTACGACGGCTTATTTTATTCTCCTTTCGCCGGCAACGGGCAAAGAATTAAAAATTTACGGATATATTTTCATTGCCGCATATCTGCTGACCAATCTTTTTGTCGCCTACATTCCGGAAAAGTATTTCCATGATGATAAGATTTTTTACGGTTTTATCCTGTGCGACAGCATCCTTCTGCCCGCCGGAATTTATTTTTCCGGTTATGTCGGCTCGGACTTATATCTGATGTTTTTTTTCATTATCTCACTGACCACCATGAGCTCCAGCTTCGGATATTTAATGATCAACACCCTTTTCTTTTCCATCATCTACTGCTGGCTTTTATACGAGAAGGGGGTTTTAAACGGCCCGCTGGCCGGCGGTTATCTGATTCAGATTCCTTTTATTATCGTCATTGCCTTTTTTTACGGATACCTCATAACAACCCGTTTAAAAGACAAGGACATACGGATTAACGAAGCCCGGGAAAGATACGAGCAGATTGTTCAGGCTACCGATGTTTTGATGTGCATAGCCGATCATGACGGGAAGTTATTATTTGCCAATAAAAAATTCGTTGAATTTTACGGATACAAGGACGAGCAAAGTATTTTAGGCTTGTCTATTGCAGAAATTTTTAACGGAAATGTGACGGAAGCGGAGAAAGCTTTGAATTATGTAAAGTCGGTATCTCAAAATAACACTACGGTACAGTATGAATCCTACGATAAAAGACATAATATGTGGTTTGCCAACATACTCGGGCAGATCAGAGATCCTTCCGACAAGAACGTCTTCGAAGTCTGCATAATTTCAAAAGATATCACCGAACGGGTGGAAAGGGAGAAAAAATTAAATAATACCGTTGAATTATTGATCAAAACACGGGATCAGCTGATACAGCAGGATAAAATGGCCGCCCTTGGGCGTTTGGCCTCCGGTATTGCCCATGAAATCAGGAATCCTCTGGAAATTATTTATATGGGGGTGGACTATCTGGAAAACAATATTTCCGATAATGATCCGCACACCCGTGAATCCCTGGAAAAAATATTTAATGCGGTTGACCGCGCCAATACCATCATAAAAAATATATTATCGTTTTCCAGACGGTCGGAATGCAAGATTACGCAGATTGCCATCTGCCAGTTGCTTGACAATGCTCTTTCGCTTGGCCAACAAATTATACAAAAGGGCCGTGTAAGCGTTAAATGCGAGTATGAAGACAAAGCGCTCGAAGTGGCCGGTGATTACAATATGCTGGAACAGGTTTTTCTGAATCTTATCCATAACGCCGTTGATGCCATGAGTGACAGCAAAGAAAAGATATTGACGGTTCGCGTCTACAAAAAACGAATCACCGAACTCGGTTATAAAATCGGTTACCGGTACACCGATTATTTCAAGATTGGTGAAGACATGATTGTTATAGAAATATCGGATACCGGCAAGGGAATGCCAAAAGAAGTTCAGTCGAAAATATTCGAGCCCTTCTTTACGACAAAGACCGCAAATGAGGGAACCGGTCTGGGGCTTAGTATTGTTCACATGATTATGGAGCGTTTGAACGGCACCATTGATGTCACAAGCAAAGAAAATCAGGGAACGACTTTTTTTGTAAATCTTCAGCCGACCTGCAAAATGACGGATACCAAGGAGATACCATATGGCAAATAATATTAAGGTTTTAGCTATTGATGACGAAGCTGATTTTTGTTATTTCGTCAAAAATAATCTTATGCATTCCGGGCTGTTTGATGTGATTATTGCGACAAACGGCAAGGAGGGAATAAAACTGGCCAAAGAAGAAAAACCGGACATTATTCTGCTTGATCTGTTCATGCCGGATATGCCCGGAGAGGATGTCGCGGATGCTTTAAAGGAAAATACCGCTACGGCAAATATTCCTATTCTGTATATTACGGCGCTTGCCACAAATGATGACATCAGTGATGACGAAGAAAATAAAATCGGAAACAACTATATGCTGCCCAAACCGATACGGACAAAAAAACTGATGGAAACCATCATGAAAATTTTAAACAGATTTTAAACTTGGTATCAGCCATTTTCTATCATTTCCGATTGTTTCAATGTTCGTCCAATAAAGAGGGAACAGGCCTGGTTGCTATTTAATATACACCTGTTACTTGCCGCGTTTTTTTGATGGAGATGCATTATCTTTCCTGGATGGGCGAGGCGGATTATATTTTTTCCCGCGCAGAAGCCGGGAAATGTCTTTTTGTCTGCGGGTCGTTCTTTGTCCAGTCATAGATTCAAAACTCTCTTTACTATAATTATACCATGTCGATTCCAAAGGATAACGAGGCGGCTAGGAGGAGGCGACGAGGCGTATTACTAATACGTTGAGGAAGCCGACGACGACGCCAACAAAGTTAGCCGCAGGAAGCGATATGGTATCAGACACATTCTTCTTCCAGTGGAAAGGTAAACGCCCGCAATCCGGCGCGGGGATGTTCGACTTTTAATTTTCTCACCAATTCACACAGCAGTTTAATTTTTTCATCGCTTACGGCCAGCAATAAGGCGTTGTTATTCCCCGGCCAATAATGGGTGCCCAGCTTAGGATCGGATTCTTCTCCTTCTCCCATTAATCCGCCCATCTTGGTGTAAGCCTTGAATCCGGCATTTTTTAAAGCTTCAATAATAACCTCGTCGGACGCTTCCGCATAAATAACATAAAACATCTTCATCATCATAACCTCTCTTAGAAAATATTTTACAGCTATTTCCAATAAAAATCAGCCGGTCTTTTGTTTAAACTCCAATTCCGAAAGCGTAGCGTAGCGGAACTGGCAAGTTGTAATTCGACTAACAAACTTTAAAAGCGAAGCGGAGGGTTTAATACCCCGCAACTTGCTTCGGGATCTCTTGCCGAAGCTTGCTTTGAGGTTCATACCCGTGACTTCGAACGCCTTTTCTTAAAATATTCCTGCCAGTCATCAAAGATATCATACGCGGACGGGACAACCACCAGAGTAAGAATCAAAGAAGTCAGCAAACCGCCGATAACCGCAATGCCCATCGGAGCGCGCGTTTCCGCGCCTTCGCCCACACCCAGTGCGATAGGCAGCATACCGAAAACCATGGCGAAGGTCGTCATGAGGATCGGCCGCATTCTCACCGGCCCCGCCTGCAATATAGCATCACGTCTGGATAAGCCCCGCTCCCGTAAAACATTGGTGTAATCAACAAGCAATATGGCGTTTTTTTTCACCAGGCCCATGAGCAGAATCAGGCCGATAAAGCTGAAAATGTTCAGCGTCTTTCCCGTTAAAAACAAAGCGCCGAATGCGCCGACAAAAGACAGCGGCAGAGAAAGCAAAACCGTAATGGGATGAACAAAGCTTTCAAATTGCGCGGCCAGAATCATGTACGCCATAATAACTCCCAGAAGAATCGCAAAAAGCAGATAACCAAAAGATTCTTTCATGGTATCAGCCATTCCATAATATTTCGGCACATAATCAGCGGGCAGAATGCGTCCGGCAATGGCATCCAGTTCGTCTTTGGCCTGGCCCAGGGGTTTTCCTTCCAGAGAAGCAAAAACGGTAATGGCCCGTTGCCGGTCAGCGCGGTTGATAACACTGGGGCCGGTGCCTTCCTCCACCTTGACCACATTGGCCAATTCAACAAGTTTCCCGTCGCGGGCGCGCACATTAATTCTCTGCATGGCGTTGCTGCTTTCCCTGTCTTCGGGATTGAGCCTGACCCGGATGTCGTAACGTTTTCCTCTCTGTTCATCTTTATACCTGGCGATATCCAGTTCTCCGCTCACCAGCAGATTAATGGCTTCGGCAACGGTCGCCACATCCACACCCAGATCCGCTGCCCGGTCCCGATCAATATAAACCTTGAATTCCGGTTTGCCGACTTCCAGCGATGTATCTACATCCACAATTCCCGGCAGCTTGGAAAACTCAGATGTTATTTGTTTGGCGTATTGTTGCAAAGCTTTCAGATCATTACCCCGAATACTATACTGAATCGGCACATTCCTTATTCCGCCTCCAACGACTGACAAATCTTCCGCGGATACTTTTATCCCCGGAATTTTCCGCAATTTCGTTCGCGCAATCTTTTTAATATCTTCCTGACTGTATTTACGCTCCGCTTTGGGAATCAGGTTGACCATCATCACCACTTTATTGGGATAGCCCCCGTATCCCTGAACATAAAAGACGGATTTAACTCCCGGTATTTCCTGAACCATGGCCTCCGTTTTGCCGAAATATTGTTCTATCTGATCAATGGAATAATCGATCGGCGCTTCCATCCGAATCAGGAAAACGCCCTGATCTTCGGACGGCGTAAATTCCTTTCCGATAAAAGCGGTAAGCCCCAGACTCAAAATAAATATAATCAGGGCGGCAAAAAGCACCGTTTTGCGGTAGCCCAGGGTAAATTCAAGAATCACGCGGTAAAACGATTCCAGCTTTTTATAATAATACTCCAGATAATCGCCGATTTTCGTCCAAATGTGTTTTTGACCGCTGCCGCTCATGCCTGCGGCCAATGGATTGGACATTGATTTTTGATGCGGTTTAAGAAAAATCGACGCCATCATCGGCGTCAAGGTGAAGGAAACAAGCAACGAAACCAGAATGGCGAAAATAATCGTCAAGGCAAACTGGAGGAAAAACCGGCCGATAATCCCTTTCATGAAGGCAACGGGAAGAAAGATGGCCACGATGGCAAATGTTGTAGCCATAACGGCCAGACCGATCTCCGATGTGGCAAATTTCGCCGCCTCCACAGGCGCCATGCCCTCTTCCACATGCCGATAGATATTTTCGATGACAATAATAGCATCATCGATGAGCAACCCCACCGAGAGCGACAGCGCCAGCATCGTCATGTTGTTAAACGTAAAGCCGAAAAAGTTAATCAACGCAAACGTCGAGATGACGGAAACAGGCAGCGCCACCGCACTGATGAGTGTCGTGCGCAGATTCTTGAGAAAAATAAAAACAGCTAAAATGGCAAAAAGACTACCGATAATCAAATGGAACTGAACTTCATCGATCGAACGAACTATAAAGAGTGACGAATCCACGGCAAAATTGATTTTCATTCCGGGAGGCAGTGTTTTGTTGATTCTCTCCACTTCCTTTTTGACACGATTGGCTACCTCAACCGTGTTGGTTCCCGATTGTTTCTGTATCGCCATGCCAACAGCCGGAACTCTGTTGAAACGGGACAGGGATCGTTTTTCCTCCATGCCGTCTTCCGCCCGGCCGATATCCTTTATCTTTACCGGAGCGCCTTTATAGTAACTGATAATCAAATCATTAAAGTCGGGAATATTGGCAAATTCACCCTTGATACGAACGGTGTATTCCTTGGTCTGCGTTTCGATGCGCCCGCCGGGCAGTTCGATATTCTCCCGCTTGAGGGCAGAAACAATATCCGAAGGAGCAATCTGGTAAGCCTGCATTTTGGCCGTGTCCAGCCAGATGCGCACCTGCCGCAGACGCAGGCCGTAGAAAATGACGTCGCCGACGCCGTTGATGCGCTGAAGCTGTTCCTTCAAAACTTCATCGGCATACATGGACAAATCGCGGACAGACCGGTCCCCGGAAAGATTGAGAAACAAAATCGGCGAAGCGTCGGGATCCACCTTGGCAATCTTGGGTTCATCTATATCGTCGGGCAGTTTGTTTCTAATTCCGGATACTTTTTCGCGCACATCCTGAACAGCCAGATCGATATTTCGCTCCAGAACAAATTCGATGGTCGTACGCGACATGCCTTCGTAACTTGTAGAGGTAATAGTTTTGACACCGTTGATGGTGTTGACAGCGCCTTCAATTTTATCAGTCACGTCCACGTCCATGACATCGGGACTGGCGCCTTTCAGCGTAGTGGTAACTGTAACAATGGGAAAATCCACTTTGGGAAGAAGATCAACGCCGATGTTGGGATAACTGACAATACCCAGCACCACCAGGGCCATAATGACCATGGTGGCAAATACCGGCCGTTTTACCGATGTATCAGCGAGCCACATTCACCTTCACCCCTTCCGACAAATTGTTCTGACCGACTACAACAATCTGTTCTTTTTCTTTCAGACCTTCCACAATCTCCACATTCTCTCCATATTTGCCGCCTGTCTTGACAATTCTCTGGTGAGCTACATTTCCCTCCACTACAAAAATACTGATGGTCGAGTTGTCATACATCAGCGCCGTGAGCGGAGCAACAACGGCATCACGAGTCGACGCCGTATAAATGGAAATCCGTGCAAATAATCCCGGTTTCAGCAAACGACCGGCGTTGGGCACAATGGCCTCGGCCTGCAAGGTTCTCGTTCTTTCTTCCACATTGGGATAAATCAGATTCACTCTGCCCTTGAACTTTTTATCGGGAAACGAATCGACCGTAAAAACAACTTCCTGTCCTGTTTTCAAATCGGCAATCTCTTTTTCGCTGACGGTAAAAGTCATTTTCAGTTGATCAATCTTGATTAACTGAAATAGAGGTGATCCATTGCGCACGTAATCTCCGGAAGAAACCTTCTTTTCTTTCACCATACCATGCAAAGGCGAATATATTTTCGTCCGGGCAAGCCTCTCCCGGGAGGTATCCAAAGAAGCCTTTGCTCTGGCTAAATCGGCTTCCGCCAGAGTAACTCTCGTGGAGATGTCATCGAACTGTTGTCTGGTAATCAATTCTTCCTTATATAGAGACTCTTTTCTCTGATATTCGGCTTTCGCATTGGCCAGACTGGCCTGAGCCTGTTTCAGGGCTGCATCCGCCCGCTTTTCTTCCAGCACATAATCGATTTGATTGATTTCAGCCAAAAGCGTCCCACGAGCTACCGGATAGCCCTCTTCCACTCTTACACTTTTGACAATTCCGTCAACTTCGGAACTGACCACGACTTCTTCGTCAGCCTTCAAGGTGCCGGTCGTTTCGATATAAGGTCGAATCTGTTTCTTTTCCGCGGATTGAACACGCACATTGATCAGTGTTTCCTTTTCCACTTTTTTTTCTTTTTTACAGGAAACCAGCGGAAGACCGATTAAAATCATCATCGCCATAAGCAGCAATAATTTTGTCGTCCCGCGTCCCCGCATATTTTTTTCATTGAAGCAAAAAAGCTTCTTCACGTTCATGATATTTCTCCTCCTGAAATCAAATCCGCGTATTATTTACCGACATTAACAAAACGAAGTAATGTGCCGCTCGATTTTTTTACATTGAGATAGGCAACTTGATAATTATATAAAGCCTCCGCCAGATTCCTATCCGCGGTCAGAAGCAAAGTATTGGCGTCCATGACATCAAGACTTGTCGCCAGGCCGTTTTCGAATTGTTTCATGACTGCGTTGTAATTATCCTTCGCGAAAGTCTGCTGATCTTCGAGAAATTTCAGCGAACCTTTCAAAGTATCCAGATCAAGACATGCTGCTTTTAATTCAATATCCACACTTTTCTTAAAATCGTCATAAGCCAGGCGCGCCTGACGCTCTCTGGCTCTGGCTTCCTTGTATTCAGCTATTCTCAAACCACCTTCAAAGAAAGGAAAGGAGAGAGAAACGCCGCCAAAAACGCTTTCCCTGTTGAATGTTGAACCGATGGGAGACTGATCCGCCCGATTGTAAACGGCAAACAACCCCACATTGGGCCAGAAGGCGCCGCGGGCGTATTTTACCTGCTGCTCGGCCATTTTTGTCTGCATGTCATAACTTTTCAAATCGGTTCGCCCATCCATAGCCGACTGCCGCAAGCGATCCAATTCGCAGACTTCCGATGATGATATCTGCTCATCCTTCAACTGGAAATCCTGTTCCACTCCCGTTATGCGCACCAGAGCCGCCCTGGCCAACTGCAGAGCATTGGAAGCTTTCAGATCATCGGCGCGCGCGCCGGATAATTCTCCTTCCGCTCTTAAAAGAGCGGTTTTGGTCAACTCGCCGACCTTCATTCTCGCCTGTACCAGATAATGATATTTCGTAAGCCTATCCAGATTGGCATTCGCAATTTCGAGGGCTTTTTGAGCTTTGAGCACATCATAAAACGACGCCGCGACCGCCAGAACAAATTCCGATTTGACAGCATCCAGATCATATTCGCTTTTTGTTATGGATTGACCTGCAATTTTCAAAGCATCCAGTTCGCGCGCGCTCAGCGAAAAAGATTGATCTGCGCGCACGCCCCACGTTCCTGATTCATCCGGCTGAACCAGAATTCCCGAGACATTATATTTATCTTCGGTGAAAAGGTTATAAGTACCATAAGCCGTGACACGGGGAATCAAAAGAGACCACGCTTTGTTTTTACTCATTTGCGCGATAAAGACATCTTCTCTTGCCGCTTCTATTTTTTCAGAGCTTTTTAAAGCCTTCTGATAAATTTCACTGAGCGTGTACTCACGCGCCATGGATGGCGAAGCAATCATGGCCCCAGATGCCAGCACGAGCATCAGATACAAAATACTTTTCTTCATTCTGCAATCCTTTTCTCAGCAACGCCGGACTATAGAAGCTCAAGGACCAATAATCCCCATGGCTCTTTGCAGTCTGGCGAGATTGATATTGTAATCACCCAGGGCGTTGGCGTATTCCGATTTCGATTTCGTCAGGAGAGTCTGCGCGTCCAGAACCTCCGTCGAGGTGCCGACTCTTTCCCTGTACCTTTCTTCGGATATCCGGAAATTTTCCCCGGCCTGTTCAATCAGTTTCTGCGAAACGGAAATCTGGCTTTCCGCTTCCTGTAAATTCAAATAGGCATTCTTTATTTCCAGAATAATCTGGTCGTTTAACTCTCTCGCGGCATCAAGCGCCTGATTT
>JAJFTS010000135.1 GCA_021372815.1 Deltaproteobacteria bacterium
TTCCGGATGATCGTAGGCATCCAGCAATATCTCACGGTTAATGACGTTGGGCTGGAATTGCATGCCGCCTTTTTTGAAATACGTGCTGAAGATGCCGGAGAGATTTTTAACGCCGTCCGGTCCCTGGAACAACGCGGAATCGATCGTGAAGGTCACCGTCGTGCCGTTGGGGGCGTATTGTTCAAAATCGACACCGGCAACGGAATTAAGCGATGACAATAAATCGGACATTTGCATTCCGTAGTGTGGAGCAACGCTGTTGGCCAGAGGCACGCCTTTGAGCCTTCCCGAAGGCAGAGATGGTGTTGCCTTCCCGTAAACATCACTGACGTTCAGGGCGTAATAGCCGGCGGTGTATATGCCGCCTCGCGGACAGTTCGGAACCTGTTTCAAGGCGTTGCAGTAAATTTCCAGCGTTTTATTGACCCATTGAATGGCTTCCTGCGATTCATCCTGTCCCAGTTTCGGAACGGCGAGCAACGCTTCCTGAATTTCCTGATAATAATCCCCCTCAAAATCGTTGTCTATGGCGTTAATGATATCGGTGATCGAATACATTTTTTTCCTGAAGACGACTTCATTGATGGCGTGCAGTGAATCTGCGGCATCCGTAATGCCCACTGCCTGAATGCCGCTGCTGTTGAATTGGCATCCGCCTTCATTCACATCTTTTCCCTTTTCGAGGCATCCCCTGGAGAGAGAGGAAGCCAGAGGTGTCGGAAAGTGTTTGCGAATGGCCTTTTCAATCTTCTGATGGTCGGTCAAAACGGATGTTGCCAGATGATTCAAACGCTTTTGATAGCGTTCCAGCAGTTCATCCATATTTGCAGCCGGATTGAGTCTGGATGCTCTTTTCTTCTTATACGAGGTGCGGGCTTTTCCGTATTTGTCCTTTATGAATCTGGAGAATTTGTTGCCGCCGCGGAAATTGTATTCGACTGCTTTGGTTGTTATTTTTTCCATTTGATCGGAGAAACCGAAGTTCCACAAATCGTCTTCCTCGCCTTTGAGCGCCTGAAGCAAAGGCAAAACAACGTTCATATTGGCGCAGTCGGTATTGCCGTAGTGGTCTTCCGAAGCCTTGGGTTCAACGCATCCCACGATCGCGTAATCCCGCGCGTTCTGCACGGTGGTCGGATAATGCCTTTGCAGGGATTTGATGTAAATATCGTCATTGAACAATTCCGGCATGGGTGCTCCGTTGATATACACTTCCGCCAGCCTGTCCATGTACCGCGCGGGACTGTCCTGATGAATTCTGGCCGTCATGTTTACGGCAAGAGGCTGAAGTTCGCAGATGTCCACCAGCATGTAAGTCAGGTCGTTCGTGGCATCCTTGCCCTCCCGGTCGACGCCGCCGAAAGTCAGGGCCTGATCCGTCGACTGCGTTTCGAACAGCCTTCCGATTCTCAAATACGTGTCTCCGTCGCTGACCAGAATCGCCTCGTCCATTTTGAGAACGAACAGCGCCAGCAGTTCTTTTGCTTTTTCATAGGAGATGATTCCCGCTTCCTTGTCTCTCTTATAGTATGGATACAGTATTTGGTCGACTCGTCCGAAAGAGACGGCGTTTTCATAGGATTCGATGCAAAGCGCGATTTGCAGGAACATCATGGACTGAAGTGCTTCGTGATACGTGCGCGCGGGATATTTGGGAACGTGCCGGCAAATCTCCGCCATTTTTTCCAGTTCTTCCCGGCGGTTCGGATTTGCTTCCTTATGGCTTAAATCCGATAAGGTATCCGCATATCTTTCCGCAAAAGCCTCCAGCGCTTTGAGGGTGATCATCACGCCTTGATAGAAATCCTGATTATTTTCCGGTTTCTCCTTTTGCGCCGTTTCGATTTCTTTGATGATGCCGGTTGTGCCCAGCGTGAGCATGCGTTCGAAATTGACGATAAAGTGCGCTATCGCCGCCATATTGTTGTTGAACCCGGCGTTCATTTCCGAACAGCGGGCAACGGTCAGCTGCAAATCCGATAATTTCGGGTTGACTTTTGTTAACAGACAGTGTTTCCTCCAGAAGGGCAAAATTCTGAAATAGAAATCAAGCCTGTCCTTCCATGAACATTTGAACGAAACAGGGGTTTGACGATCAATCTGGTGGAGAATGGAAGCCAGAAGAATTCCAAAATGCTCTTCCCAGAGCTGAGCGCCGACTCTCTTCGATGTAAAATTGCCGACAAGCAGTTCATCGGGATAAATGACAACCTGCTTGTTTTTCAATACGTAGTCGAGACGCTCCGCCCGGTGAATATGCGCAGGCTTCTTAAAACCGTTTTTCCTGTAAAAGTTTGTTTTCAGTTTGCATACTTCGAAACACAGGTGATAATCGCTTTCCCGGATGTCGTTCTGTATCTTGTATACACGATCGGTAAAGACGGCCTTGTGCCGGATGGAATCCAGATCGTAGCATTCGGCATTGATGTCCTGCGTTTTGAATAGTTCAACGGATTTTTTGACCGAGGCCATGCTTTGCTCCGGTGTAATATTCAAAGATTCCCGCACCAGACCGAGACGCTTGGCTTTGTCTTCATACATGTTATGGTACTTCAGCAGCTCGATTGATTTATAATTGATGGACTTCAAAAAATCCGCGGCCGCTTTTATTTGATTTTCTCCGTCGTTGTAATCCGGCACCATCACCATGCGGAATTTTATTTTGCAATTCAATCCGATCAGCTTTTTGATGTTGCTGTGGATCAGCTTGCTGTCCTGTTTGGTGAATTTTTTGTGGAGGTCATCGTCGCCCACAACCTTGAGATCAACCAGGAATAAATCAACATAAGGAGCCGCCTTGCTGATATTTTCCGGAGGCACGTGCAGGGAAGTTTCCACGGCAATGTGGATATTTTCGTTCTTCAACCGACTCAAGAGGTGAATCAGGCTCTCCGGATCCTGCAGCAGAGGATCGCCGCCGCTGAGCGTCACGCCGCCGCCGGTTTTGACGTAATAATCTTTATCCCGCAGGACAACTTCCATGATATCGGCAACCGAGGAGTTGCCGTCGGACGCGGGGAGCGTTTTTAAAGACAGTGCTTCGGGATTCTGGCACCACAGGCATCGCAGTCTGCACCCCTGAAAGAAAATAGTGGTGCGGATACCCGGACCGTCATGGACACAGGTGCGCTGTATTTTTAACACATGCAGCTTCTCCGTGTATTCGATTGGATAATCATCAAGATTTTTCGCGGTCTGCATTCTTTGCTCCTTTGGAAATTATATTTGTTTAAATGGATTTTAAAAATTTAAGTAATTCCATGCCGGCTTTTAAAAAGGTTTGGGCGCCGCGGGCGGCTTTTTCCTCGTCGCCGTCTATGACGGCCTGCAATATTTCCTGCTGCAGGGTTGTATCCAGATTTGTGGATAACGGCAGAAACAGGTTTAAGTGTTGGTCATGGATGGTTTTGATGGTGTTCATCAGGAGAATGTAAACCATATTTTTGCTGGCCAGAGCGAGCTGGCGGAAAAATTCGAAATCCAGCTGCTGTAATTTTCCCGGGTCGGTTGTCTGGATCAGCTTCTCCATCAGGATTTTCATCTGTTCGATATCTTTTTTATCGGCACGTCTCGCGGCGCATCTGGCCACATCGGTTCCGAAAAGTTCCCGGGCTTCCAGAATATTTTCCAGAATTTTCAGATCGATTTCGCCGTTTACGACCAGTAACGAAAATATCAAATCAATGGATGCGTTGTGAAAATCTTCAATGATGATGCCTTTGCCCTGATGGATAACAATTAATTTTAACTGCTCAAGTTTTTTCAGCGCTTCGCGCAAAGTCGCGCGTGTTACATTGAGTTGTGTCGCGAGAGTTCTTTCCGGAGGTAATTTTTCGCCTGGACTGATGCCGCCTCCCAGAATGTATTTCAGCAGTATTTCAGCGATCTGCTCGGGAGCTTTCATTTTTTCAACGGGTGTCAATTCTGCGTTCATTGTCTACCTCGTTTGATTTCAGCGGCTTTAAATATGCGGCGCCGTCCGGGACTGCGTTCGCTATTTTGCAGAAAGTCGCTTATTCCATAAGCTTTATATTTAGAGTGAATTCTTGAATATTGGTACTACCATTGGACCAATTATGCTTTAATGATAATTTAAATGCAAGGATTTTTTTATTTTTAATCGAAAAAGATCAAATTAATCCAAGTCAATGATATTTAATAGCAAATCATGATAAAATGTGCCGGAAACAGGAAAAATTATATGAAATAAATGGAATTTTAAGCGATGTAGCGTTTTTTATTTTTTGACCCTCCGTATCACGATATGGAAAATCAGACCGCAGATAATCACTAATCCCAACGCTGTAAACAAAAAGGCGTATGTAATGATATTTCCGCCGCCAAAAAGGTTGATGGGATTAAATGATGGCTGGGATAAATACCGGCCTTCCGGCTTGCTGTATCTTTCCGGTATTGCGGGTAAGTTCAGACCTTTCTGATTATTGAAGGAGTTCAGATAAATGGTGAGTGCCATCCATTCTTTAAGCTCCATCGGGTCATTGATATAAACAATGGCCGATTTGAGATCGGGCAGCGGATTGCCCGACTGATCTTTGGGCTGAACCTTAATCAAACCGTGGCTTGCCGAGGCGACATATTCAATTAAGTTTGCCGTGTAAAAATTGGCGCAGGCACGGTAAAGTTTATTTTTGTCAAGAGGCTGAAAAGTTCCGTTTTCATCCTGGACTTTGACCGACGTCACCCGGTCAAACCAGACACGCCGGGGATTGTAGGTAAATTTTACCCCCGATACCTGCAGATACGCATCATTTTTTTCCATCGGCGCTATTGTTGTATGAACTTCCAGTATATCTTTGAGTTCTTTGCCGCTGATGTAGAAGGAGACCAGCGGATAGCCGGCGATTTTATCCGGACCGATTCCCAGGGAAAGCACCTGAAAGATATCCGCCGTGGTTATTTTCCCTTTTTCTATTGAATCACGGATAACTCCCAGCGG
>JAJFTS010000013.1 GCA_021372815.1 Deltaproteobacteria bacterium
CATCATTTACGGCACGGCCGGTGTCATAGCGCTGATGCTGGGCGGGCTTCTGGGTGGTTTCGTCATTTATAAGAAAGGTTTAAAATTCTGGCTGTGGCCGATGGTTTTAATTATGCACCTGCCGGATTTGATTTTTGTCTATCTGTCTCACTATCAGCCGGAGAGCTTATGGCTGGTCGGTTCCGCCGTGGCAATTGAAAAATTCGGTTATGGCTTCGGCTTTACCGCCTACACGATTTATATGATCATGGTTTCGCAAGGTGAATATAAAACTGTCTTTTACGCCATAGGCACGGGAATTATGGCGCTGGGTATGATGATTCCCGCGATGGGCAGCGGCTGGATTCAGGAAATGCTCGGCTATCAGAATTTCTTCATCTGGATTCTGATGACGACCATCCCCGGCTTTATTGTGGCAGCCTTAGTAAAAATTGATCCGGAGTATGGGAAGAAGATGGGCAAAGAGCCTCGTGGCTAGGAGCATTTTGTCCCCCTTTAGAGGGGGTGTCCCGATGAAGCATCGGGATGGGGGAGGAATAGAACTTATGTTTCAAATCAAGCAACATCCACCCCCTGCCCCCGCCGGCGGGGGACAAGATGGCTTTTATTTTATCATGTGATATAGAAATACTATGCAGAACAAACAAATTAACACAGCCTTCATTTTAGGCGCTGGACTGGGAACGCGGCTCAGGCCGCTGACTGAAAACACGCCCAAGCCGCTTCTGGAGATCGGCGGATATCCGATCATTACGTACGCGATGGCGCATCTGCGGGCTGTCGGCATCAGGCGGTTTATTGTCAATACGCATCACTGCGCAGAAAAATACGCCGGAGCTTTTCCCGAAAACAACTGGAAAGGAATTCCGATTACGTATCGCTTTGAACCGGTTCTGCTCGACACCGCAGGCGGCATCAAGAATATCGAAGACCTGATTGCCGAAGAGGAACGCATCATCGTTTACAACGGCGACATCATTACCAACATGCCGATTGAACTGCTGATCAGGAAACATTTCGAGCTGAAAACGCCCGTCACGCTGGCGCTGCGTTCAGAAGGTCCGCTGCTCAATGTTAATGTCGACAAGGAAGGTTTTGTCTGCGACATGCGGCACATTTTGAAAAATGACGGTGTCAAGAAATGCCTGTTTGCCGGAATCTATGTCGTGGAAAAACCGTTTTTGCAGCGGTTGACGGCGGGCAAAATAGAATCGATCGTTTTGCCGCTGGTGGAAATGATCAAGGAAAATCCGCGTTCGGTCGGCGCTGTCGTGATTGATGATGGTTCGTGGTATGATGTGGGGACCATTGAAGAATATGAGAAGCTGAAAAGGGAAGGTGTCACTTGATTGTCATTTCGAGGAACGCAGAGACGAGAAATCTAATGAGTCCCAGGCTCCAGAAACGAAGTGAACTGAAGCTTGTTGGACGAATTATCACCTATTGGTGATTCAATAATAAACAAGATGTCTCCTTTCAGTTCGACATGACATAAACGATAAAAGCGTGGAATTTATGCAGAAAGAAATACAAAAATTCCTGACTGAACATCTGGGCCATACGGACTTCACGCTTGAGCCGATCAAGAAAGGCGGTTCAGACCGTGAATTCTTCAGAGTGTCCCTGCCTCATGGGGACAGCTTTGTTTTTATGCACTACGGCGATGAAGTAACGGAAAACGCCCACTGGACCGGCATCAACAAATTCATGTCCTCGCTAGGTATGAATGTGCCACGGATTATTATACAGGATGCTTCCCGGCATTTTATGCTGCTTGAGGATTTAGGCGATGTTGATTTGTGGTCGCTCAGATTTGAACCCTGGGAGGAGCGGCGCGATTACTATTTTCAGGCGCTCACGCAAATTTACCGGCTGCATTCCTTTGACCTGAAATCACTTCCCGCGGATGTGCAGTTGTCCGAAGCTTACGGTCCACGATTGTATAAATGGGAGCATGACTATTTTCTAGAAAACCTTGTCGGGGAAGTCTGTAAGATAAAACTTTCAGCAGCAGATACCGCGAAATTGAATAAAGAACTGGAAGCGCTCTCCGAGCGCCTGCAAAAAATAGAACCGTCCCTGATTCACCGCGATTTCCAATCGCAGAACATCATGATTAAAAACGGTCGGCCGGTTTTGATTGATTTTCAGGGTATGCGCCAGGGCTGTCTATTTTACGATCTGGGTTCGCTCCTCTGCGATCCTTACGTGACCTTTGAAGAGGAAGAAAGAAACGAACTGCTGGATTTTTACTATGAACTCATGAAGCCAAACTACAGCCGCGACGAGTTTGTCCAAAACTTCTGGATGGGGTCGGTGCAAAGGCTGCTGCAGGCTCTTGGCGCATACGGATTCCTGGGACTTAAAAAACACAAACCGGCTTTTCTGCATCACATCAGCAACGGCATCGAGAATTTATTAACTGCGATAGATAACGCAGTCGGACTCGATCAGCTCAGCGATCTGGCAACTGAATGTGAAACGATTCTCGCTAGAAAAAAATATTAGAATGTTATGGAGACATAACATATAAATAAACATTATAAAAAATGGTTAAATGTTAGGTAGCTAAAAATCATCTTATGTCGTTTCGCTAGAATAAAAAATTGATAGCCTGAGAGAGAATATATAATGAATCAAAAAAATGATCAATCATGCCCTTATCATAAAGAATATGAGCAATTAAAAACTTTTTAGGAATATTTTATTGCTCAAGTTGAAGTAATAAAAGAGTTGACTGGATTAATAGATAAACTTGGAAGACCTGCACGTCTTAATGATACTGGCGTATTACTATTCTCTTTAATGTCCAATGGGCATGCGATAAAAGGTTTGATTAGTTCCGGTTTTTTTTCAGAGGGATATATAATTGGACGTTCATTCTTCGAGAAGTGTGTCAATTTTTGTTATTTGAATGTGTGTGATGATGAAGAATATGATAATCACTTATCCTGGACATTTGGGAAAATCGTACAATCAGTGTATGCACGGCAAAAAGCTCATATTAATCTGGGTGAAGAAATACCTTTGCCTGAAATATCGAAGATTATCAAAGATGAAAAAAAATTAGAAAAAATAATTGGTAAAAAGGGTGGAAAAAAATTAGCTGGACAGATGTTTCTATTTACCACAGAATTAAATATATTCGATCAAAAGCTAACTCATTTAATTATAGATTATATCTTGCCACAATGAATAAGATTTATGAAGATGCTTCAGAAAATATACATGGAACTTTATACGGTGCTACTTTTCACACTGGGATAATGTTCGGTAAAAGAAAAGAAGATCAAAGTCGTAAGTATCAAATTGGACTAGGATTTACATTATATATGCTTTTGGGGCTTCTGATAGAGGGAATATTATATGTTGTTTGCACAATAATTCCAGCAGATGAATTATTAAATAAATCAAAAGAAAATTTCAAAAATATAATTGAAGAATTTTATGAAAATCCGGAAAATCATTTTGACATGTCAAAAGCATATTCGGAATATATACTTTCTCAGGAAGACATGGAGAAAGAAATATAAAAAAGTCTTTACTCCTCAGTATTTTAAAAGAAACTACATTCAATTTAAGAAATTTTCCTTTGTACCATTCTAAATCAAAGATGATATTGAGGCGGCTAGGCGGAGGCGACGAGGCGTATATGAACATACGTTGAGGAAGCCGACACCGACGCGAACAAAAATAGCGCTTTGATTTAGAATTGGTATTGATAAAGCCATTGCGCTCATTGTTTCAATATGTTAAGCAAATCATTAACGTTCACCATCCGGAGATATTTTAAAAATGAAATACGAACCGATTACAATCGAAGAAAAATGGCAAAAAAAGTGGGATGAGGAAAAAGCCTTCAAGGTTACCGAAGACCCGCAAAAGAAAAAATATTATCTGCTGGAGATGTTTCCCTATCCTTCCGGCAAAATTCATATCGGCCATGTCCGCAATTACACCATCGGCGATGTCGTGGCCCGCTACAAACGCATGAAGGGATTCAATGTTCTACATCCGATCGGCTGGGATGCCTTCGGCATGCCCGCGGAAAACGCGGCCATCGAGCACAAAATCCATCCGTCGAAGTGGACGCATGAAAATATCGAACACATGAAAAAACAGCTCAAGCGCATGGGTTTCAGTTATGATTGGGACCGGGAAATCGCCACCTGCGAACCGGAATATTACAAATGGGAACAGCTGTTCTTTATCTGGATGTATGAAAAAGGCCTGGCTTATAAAAAACGCTCCACGGTCAATTTTTGCGCCAAATGCGACACGGTGCTCGCCAACGAACAGGTGGAGGGCGGCCAGTGCTGGCGCTGCGGCACGGAGGTGACGGAAAAAGTCCTCGATCAGTGGTTTTTCAAAATCACCGCCTATATCGAAGAACTTTTGGATTACTGCGACAAACTGCCCGGCTGGCCGGAACGCGTTATGACGATGCAGAAAAACTGGATCGGCAAAAGCTACGGCTGCCTCGTTGATTTTCCGATGGCCGACGGGGACGGCGCCATCAAGGTATTCACCACCAGACAGGATACGCTCTTCGGCGCGACCTTTATGCTGGTTGCCGCTGAGCATCCGCTGGTTGCGCAGTTAACCAAAGGCAAGGCCGTTGAAAAAGATGTTCAGGCATTTGTCGAAAAAGTCAAAAAGCAGGACAAGCTGATGCGGACTTCCGAATATTATGAGAAGGAAGGCATGTTCCTTGATTCCTACTGTCTCAACCCGCTCACCGGCTGGAAAATGCCTATATTTGCGGCCAATTTTGTTCTGGCCGATTACGGCACCGGCTGTGTCATGGCCGTGCCCACACACGATCAGCGCGACTTCGAATTCGCCAAAAAATTCGATCTGCCGCTGATTGTGGTTATTTCACCGAAAGACCGGACACTTGATCCGGCCGCAATGACTGAAGCTTACGTGGATGAAGGCGTTCTGGTGAATTCCGGCCAGTTCAACGGGATGGAAAACACCAAGGTTCTGGAAGCCATCGCCGATTTTCTGGAAAAAGAAGGGAAGGGCAAGCGCACTATTCAGTATCGCCTGCGCGACTGGGGCATTTCCCGTCAGCGTTACTGGGGTGCGCCGATTCCGATGATCAATTGCGAAAAATGCGGAATCGTGCCGGTTGATGAGAAGGATCTTCCGGTTATCCTGCCCGAAAAAGTTGTCTTTAGTCCGGAGGGAGGTTCGCCGCTGGCAGCCCTTCCCGAATTCATCAATACGACCTGTCCGAAATGCAAAGGCCCGGCCGCCAGAGAGACAGACACGATGGATACATTCGTGGAATCCTCATGGTATTTCGACCGCTACTGTTGTCCGGATTGTGACACCAAGCCGGGACTGGATCGCAAGAAACTGGATTACTGGATGCCGGTGGATCAGTACATCGGCGGCATTGAACATGCCATTCTGCATCTGCTCTATGCCAGATTTTACACCAAGGTGCTGCGCGACTTCGGCGTGATCGGTGTGGATGAGCCTTTCACCAATCTGCTGACGCAGGGCATGGTTTGCAAGGAAACAATGAAATGCAAGGAGCATGGTTATCTTTTCCCGGAGCAGGCGGCGGACGGCAAATGCCATATCTGCGGCAAAGACGTCATCATCGGCAAAACCGAAAAAATGTCCAAATCGCTGAAGAACGTGATCGATCCCGATTTTCTGGTTAAGAACTATGGCGCGGATACGGCGCGTATTTTCTGTTTGTTCGCGGCTCCGCCGGAAAAGGATCTGGAATGGAGCGAACAGGGCGTGGACGGCTCATTCCGCTTCCTGGGCCGCCTGTGGCGCATTGTTGACGAATATCTCGAAGACATCAAGAAAGTCGAACCGCTGTCCGGCGCGATGGAGCTGG
>JAJFTS010000167.1 GCA_021372815.1 Deltaproteobacteria bacterium
CCCGCGAGAATCGCTATGGTATTGACAATATCACTTGCCGATCCCAGACCTAAAACGGCGGGAAAGGCGATTTTATCTTCATTGATGTTTAGCTTTTCCAGCCAGCCGATGAATTTTTCGAAGAATTCTTTTTCTTCAAAACGTGCAGCGATGCTCATGGTTGTGGAAACCCCGGCGTCGAATTCCGAGAATTTCGCATTCTTGCGCCTCGATACGATATAGCCGGGATAAAAATCTTTTAATCCTTTGAAAGTTATGATGTGAAGGCTGTCTTTATTGTCCTGCGGCGAGGCTTCCATTGTCGAAGGAACCAGGCAGGAAGTTTTAAACGTGCCCAGAGCCGACATGACAAGCCGGTTTCTTTCTATGGATCCTTTGTACGGAACACCCATATCCTTCATCGCCGCTTGAAAATAACTTAAAGATTCTCTGATAATATTTTCATCAACCAGGTGATAGGGATGCTCCGGCTGCAGATTTTTAATACCCTTCAGAGGATTGTCATCCTGTGAGCAGACGTCGACACAACCGGTGGAAAGACAGACTGTAGATTCTCCCTTTGTAACGAGGACGACTTTGAAACCGCGTTCGGCAAGAAGCGCTCCGGCAGTAAGACCCGCTACGCCGGCTCCTATGATGACGATATCGTATTCGGTAACACTCATTCGGATTTCTCCATGGCCAGAATCCCCAGATAAATATATTCCACAAGTTGTTCCTCGCGAAGCTGGTCCCCCCAAAGAGCGTATCTTATCCCTTTGTAGCGCCGTTGGAGAAATCCACGCAGCATTTCCATGGACTGTTCGGGCGATATAACACTCATGTCATTCATGATGCCCAGTGCGCGGAAAGTGCAAAAACCGCCCTGACAGGGTCCCATGCCCAAGCGTGTCCGGTGTTGTATGTCACCCACGTGTCGCGTACCGGTTTGACGGATGATTTGCTGAACATTCTGTTTGGTAACGAGTTCGCATTCACAAACAATGTTTTTCATGTCCGTAAGCCGTTTGGCCAGAGGATAGCCGCTAAGTTCCTCCTGCCCGTCCAGCGGTTTTTCCGCCGTTTCACATGGTTTCTTGAGATTGAAAGAAGCCATGATTGTGTCCACCATCTTTTCCGCCATCAGCCTGAAAGTCGTAAGCTTGCCACCCGCTATGCTGTACATTCCGTTCTCATGATCAATAATCTGAAAGCCGCGGGATATTTCATGACTATCGGCTTTTTTTGATTTGAGCAGCGGTCTAACGCCTGAGAACGCCCTGATGATGCGCGTGTTGTTGAAATGCGGAATCATTTGTCCCGCCTCGCTGATGATGGTATCCACTTCCGGCGATTCGATGATCAGATTATCCGGATCATCAATAGCGAGTGCGGTAGTGCCGGCGAGACAGACGGCTTCATTGGGCACGATGATATCTCCGTCGGAGGGATGTCTTAATCTATTGATTACCATGTTGGTCAGGCGATGATTTGTGATAACGAGCGCCCCTTTGACCAGCGTCATGGGCACTTCCGAACCGGCGAGCGCTGCAATGATGTTGGCCCACGCGCCGGTGGCGTTGATAATGATTTTACCCTGAATTTCTTTGATTTCACCGGTTGTCTGATCCACTGCTTTGATGCCGACGCAGCGGCCGTGCGATTTGATGATTTCCGTGACCTTGTGCCTTGTGAAGATTATTCCGCCGCGCAGTTCGGAAGTACGGATGTTGAGCAAACAAAGGCGGAACGGATCAATGGAGCAATCGGGAACCCGGATGGCTTCTTCTATTTCCGGATTCAGATTGGGAACCAGATCGAGCGCTCTGGTTGAGGACATGACTTCAGCGGGAATGCCCACTTCTTCACAGCCGCGCAGAAATACTTCCCGGAAGCGTTTGGAATCGCCGGGCAGACGCACGAAAAGACCGCCCGTCTGTTCAACACATTTTTCCCCGATTTTCCGGAGAATAAGATTTTCTTCGTAGCATTCTCTTGCTGCTACAGGATCGGTGACGGCGTATCTTCCGCCGCTGTGCAGGAGACCGTGACAGGCGCCGGTGGCACCCGCGGCAAAATGGCCTTTTTCGACAAGACAGTGAGGAATGCCGCGCAGGGCCAGATCCCTGGCAATCCCGCACCCTGTCGCTCCTCCACCAATAATGATCACATCCGTCTTAATCATTTATGATCCTTAAACGTTGAACATTGAACGTCGAACGTTGAACATTTGTTTATGCCTCCGTTTCCCAGTGCATCGCGCGCCCGACGGCCTTTTTCCAGCCATCATAGAGTTCCTTCCGCTTATCTTCGTTCATTTCCGGTGTGAATCTGCGGCTTACTTTCCTCCGCTCGGCGATCATGGATTGATCTTTCCAGAAGCCGACCGCGAGACCTGCCAGATAGGCTGCGCCCATTGCCGTTGTTTCGATAATTTCCGGCCGCTCCACGGGAACACCCAGGATGTCCGACTGGAATTGCATTAGAAAATTATTGGCGCAGGCGCCGCCGTCCACCCGCAACTCGCACAGCTCCAATCCGCATTCACTGCGCATCAGCTCCAGAACGTCTCTGGTTTGGTAGGCAATGGATTCCAGCGTGGCGCGGATGATATGGTTTCTGGTCGTGCCTCGCGTCAAACCAAGAATCGCGCCTCTCGCATACATGTCCCAGTAAGGAGCGCCCAGTCCCACAAAGGCGGGAACCACGTAAACTCCCAGGGAGTCCTCAACCTTGGTGGCGAAATATTCGCAGTCCTTTGCGTCATAGATCAACTTCATGCTGTCACGCAGCCACTGAATGGCCGCGCCGGCAATGAAAATACTTCCTTCCAGAGCGTATTCCACTTTATTATTGATGCCCCAGGCAATAGTGGTCAGCAGACCGTTTTTCGAATGAACCAGTTTTTCACCAGTTAACATCAGCATGAAACAACCTGTACCGTATGTGTTTTTAACCATTCCGGGAGTATAACAGGCCTGTCCGAAGAGCGCTGCCTGCTGATCGCCGGCGTCTCCGGCTATGGGTATTTCCGCTCCGAACAGCCGGGCATCCGTCATACCGTAAACGTCGCTGGAGGGCTTTACTTCCGGTAACATGGATTCGGGAATGTCCAGTTCTTTCAGGATTTTTTTATCCCATTTCAGATCCTTGATGTTGTATAACATGGTACGGGAAGCGTTGCTGTAATCCGTCACATGTACTCTCCCTTTGGTCAGATTCCAGATCAGCCACGTGTCGATATTGCCGAAAAGCAAATCGCCGTTTTGCGCTTTTTGTCTGGCTCCTTCCACGTTATCGAGTATCCATTTTACTTTTGTTCCCGAAAAGTAAGCATCCAGAACCAGCCCGGTATTCTTTTGAATGTAATTTCCCAGCCCCTTTGCTTTAAGTTCATCGCATATTTCAGCGGTCCGGCGGCACTGCCAGACAATGGCGTTGTAAACGGGCTTTCCTGTTTGTCTGTCCCAGACCACGGTTGTTTCGCGTTGGTTCGTTATGCCGATGGCGGCTATTTCTTCCGCTGAAATAGCGGTAGTGGCAAGGAGTTCGCTCACAACACCGCTTTGCGATCCCCATATTTCCATTGGATCATGTTCCACCCATCCGGCTTTGGGATAGATTTGAGTAAATTCTTTTTGGGCTGTTCCGACAACTGTTCCTCTAATGTCATATAAAATGGCGCGCGAGCTCGTGGTTCCCTGATCAAGAGCTAAGATATATGATTTTTTCATATTTCTACCCCTCATGTTAATTAGTAATAATTGAGCGAATAGCGTTTAGTAACATAGTGCCTATTGTTTGCAAAGAAAAAAGTTGACGTTGTATCTATTGAAATAAAGTGTTATTATAAAGCAAAAATAGAGATGAACTTATTTTATAAGTTGGAACTTCTGAAGAATAAGTCTTTTTTAGAGAAAGAAACTGGCTGGTAAGTACTTGTAAGCAAAAAGAAAAAAATATTTGTAAATAATTTTTAAAAAAAATTAATTTTTTTCTTGACACAATCATAAAGAGAGAGTAGATACCCGTTTCTGTTCATCAGAGAAAGTGCTTGGATGTAGATTGAAATATTCAATAAGTTAACCGATGGTTTTATTCGTTGTTGTCGGACACTTCCAATTGTAACTGGTTGAACAAAGGTTTTTTGAAAGCTTGACAAAAGAATCTGACTGCTTAAATTTTGAGCATAGAATCTTTAGTTATATGGCTCTTTGGAAATTGAATAGTGGGAAAATGAATTTGTGGGTCCAAACAAATTTTATTTGAGATAACGCGAGAAAAAAGAAAGAGAAATCTTTCTTCTAGGATTAAAACTGGAGAGTTTGATCCTGGCTCAGAACAAACGCTGGCGGCGTGCCTAACACATGCAAGTCGTACGAGAAAGTCCGCTTCGGTGGATGAGTAAAGT
>JAJFTS010000126.1 GCA_021372815.1 Deltaproteobacteria bacterium
TCAAAAGGATCACGCCTTGTTTGCTTCTTATGCGCCGGCGCAGGCTCCGGAAATCGCTATTGCGGTTATTCTGGAAAACGCCGGCGGCGGCGGCGCGGTTGCCGCTCCGGTCGCCCGCAGAATTTTATCCGCTTATTTTGAAGGGAAGAAGAAAAACAAAAATGCTGTGAATAGTAATGAGACTCACTGAAAACAAGCGAAGCGAAGTTTGAAGTGTTAGTCGAATTATCCCAGGAGCGTAGCGACGAGGGATGAATAGAAAAGACAGTTTTAAGTAATTAAGTAATTAAGTTTTAAGTAATTAAGAAGAAAGATGTGAAGAGAAAAGAGAAAACTTCCCTCTGTCATTCCGGCGCAGGCCGGAATCCAGGAAAAATGTTTAAAGTAATTAAGTAAAGAAACGACAGTTTTAAGTAATTAAGAAGAAAACTGTGAAGGGTGAAGGACTTGAATAAATTGCTTGGGAAAGAGAAATGATTTTTTTGAAATTTGACCGCCGCATTTTTAACTACTTCGACTGGATGCTGCTTGGTCTTGTACTTTGCGTCTGTGTCATGGGCATTTTTAATATTTATTCCACGGGCTTCAGCGCCGCGGAAGGGCAGACTCCTTTTTATCTGAAACAATTGCAGTGGATTGTCGTGGGATTTGTTTTCATGATATTTATTTTCTTCGTCGATTATCGCACGATTGTTGAATATGCTTATATCATTTACGGCTTCACGATTCTTCTTCTTGTGCTGGTTTTAATTGTCGGTTCTTCATCACACGGCGCGCAGAGATGGCTGGGAGGCGGATTTTTTGCCATTCAGCCTTCCGAATTGATGAAGGTGGTGATCATCATTACGCTGGCGCGTTATTTTGATGATCACAAATCCAATGAACCATACAAATTAAAGGAGCTTTTAATTCCTCTTTTGATCGTCGCTGTTCCTTTTTTGCTGATTCTGAAACAACCGGATCTGGGAACGGCTTTGATGCTGATCGTCATATTCGTATCCATCGTGTTTTTTATGGGAGTGGATAAAAAATCTTTAATCTTCGTTTTAGCCGGCGGTCTGATATTGATTCCATCCGGCTGGCTGTTCTTAAAGGATTATCAGAGAGAACGGTTAATCACGTTTCTCAATCCCGAAAGAGATCCGCTCGGCTCCGGTTATCACATCATTCAGTCCAAGATTGCCATCGGTTCCGGAGAAATTTTCGGCAAGGGTTTTTTAAGCGGCTCGCAAACGCAATTGAAGTTTTTGCCCGAGCAGCAGACGGATTTTGTTTTTTCCGTGTTTGCCGAAGAATGGGGTTTCATCGGTTCCATGATTCTGATATTAATATTTGCCATGATAATTTTCTGGGGATTAAAAATTGCCTTGCAAGCCAGAGATTTATTGGGCACAATTGTCGCGTTCGGCGTAACGGCTCTAATTACGTGGGAGGTTTTCATCAATATAGGAATGGTTCTGGGAATCCTGCCGGTTGTCGGCATTCCTCTTCCTTTCTTCAGTTACGGCGGATCGGCCATGCTTTCTTTGATGGCCGCCGTAGGATTATTGATCAATGTCAGCGCGCGCAGATTTATTCTGCAGAGATAGAGAAGAGCTGAACGCGGTTGAAATTTTCTTGATATTACAAAGGGGGCTATTGTGTGGGAGAAAAAGAAAGAAGTTGAAGAAATCAAAGCTTTCCTCGGTCAGGGAGCGGAATTTGCCGGCAAGCTTATTTTTAACGGATCCGTCCGCATTGACGGAAAATTTGAAGGAGATATTTTCGGCCAGGGATCGCTGGTTGTCGGGAAGGGCGCGACAGTCAAGGCGAATATCGCGGTCAAGAGCGTTTACATCAGCGGTGACGTGGAAGGCAGCATCGATGTCAATGAGAAAATGAACATCCATTCGACGGGAAAATTTTCCGGAGAAGTCCGCACGCCGGTGTTTATCATGGAAGAGGGCGCCATCTTTGACGGCCGGTCGCATATGTCGGAAATAGCGGATAAGAAAAATGAAATTCCGGCTGCCGATTAACGGGTGAATGTTTATTTATTCCGGACTTTTTTGTCAGCTTCTGAAATTTTAGCGTGGTGAATTGTTTTTGATCCTCTATCTGTTTGAAATAACGTAGAATTACAAAAAAACAGACTGATGGTCAGAAAAAACTTGACAAGAAAAAAATGTTATGATTAGTAACTTTCACGTTTTGAGTATCAGGAAATTAAATTCCATCCTTCTTCACAGGTAAAAATATTCAAAACACAACTGAATAAAAACTGTATGCACTTAAGCTTAGGCGTGCTCTTAGGAACCGTCACAAAGGAAAATCTTCCTGCGGTTTTTAGAAAGTGCAAGAGATAAGCAGAGGTAAAAAATGGTTACAGTCATTCCCGATTATACGTTGTTAGTTCAAGGTGTTCTTTTCCTGGCTTTAGTTTTTTTACTTAACATTCTTCTTTACAAACCCATCCTTTCCATCATTGACCGGCGCAAAAAACAACTCGAAGAATCGGAAAACGAGATCAAACTCTTTGACGAATCTGCCGAGAAAAAAGTGGCCGAGTATGAGGAAAAATTAAAACTGGCTAAACTCAAGGCTTCCGAAGCTAAAAAAGAGGTTATTCAGGAAGGCGCGAATCAGGCGAAAAATATTATTGACGCCGTGCGTAATGAAATACCGGTTATAGCGCGTGAGTTCCAGCAGAAGATGGATAAGGAAGTGGAAAAGGCTAAAGCCGTTCTGGACGGCAGTTCCCGGCAGTTATCCGTTGATATTGCCCAGAAAATATTGGGGAGGTCCGTACAATGAAAAAAACATTTTCCTCAATTGCTGCTTTGTTTGCTTTGCTGATTACGGCTGGTTTAGCTTTTGCATCAGAAGCTGAAGGCGGCCACGGCGGCGCGGAACTGTGGAAGAGCTTTGGCCTGAAAACTTTTAACTTTATTGTTCTGGTCGGTCTTCTGTGGTGGCTTTTGGCTGCCAAGATCAAAGAGTTTTTCGTCGGTCGCCGCGCGGAGATCAAGGAAAGCCTGGAAAAAGCCGTGGACAGAAAGGCCGAGGCCGAGAAAAAATATCGTGAATATTCGGATAAGATCGATAAAGCATCCACGGAAATTGACGGCATCATTGAGATGATCAAGGCGCAGGGCGCTACCGAAAAACAGAAGATTATTGAAGACGCCGAAAGAACAGCCAGAAAAATGAAAGAGGATGCTCAGGCCCGCATCGAACAGGAAATGAAGAAAGCTACGGAACAGCTGAAAGCGCAGACCGTGGAACTGTCGGTGCAGATGGCGGAAGAAATTCTCAAACGAAGCATTACGCAAGATGATCATAAGGCAATGGTCAAAGAATACATAGATAAGGTGGTAATCAAACATTGATCAGCAATATTTCCAAACGTTATGCGCGTGCCTTTTTCGAAATTGCGAATGAGGGAAAACAGATAGAGCCCTATTACAATGAGCTCAACCAGTTCGCGTCAATCGTTTCTCAGAACAAATCGTTGAAGGATTTTCTGGCGAATCCCATCTTTGAACAAGCAAGTAAAAAAGGCGTTGTCGAAAATATTATTGCCAAATTGAAATTATCCCCCATGACGGCGAGTTTTTTAAGGCTGCTGGTGGATAAGAAAAGAATCGATATTCTGGAAGATATCGTGTTCGGCTATCGCCAGATGATGGATGAAGCACTGAAGAAAGTGAGGGTTAATGTAAAAACCGCATTTACTCTTTCCGATGAGATGCGCTCATTGATAAGCGCAAGTCTGGAAAAATCGCTGGGCAAAACAGTGGAGATGACCGTGGAAGAAGATCCCACTCTTTTGGGCGGTGTGGTTATTGGCGTTGGCGATACACTTTACGATGGCAGTATAAAAAGTCAGTTGAATAATATGAGGAATCTCTTAGGGGAGGCAAGATAGGACATGGAAACAATTAAAGCTGAAGAAATTAGTCAAATTATTTCTGAGCAAATCAAAAGCTATGAGAAAAAGCTGGATATAAGCGAGACCGGAACAGTCTTGTCGGTCGGTGACGGTATTGCCCGCGTATACGGCGTTCAAAATGCGATGGCCATGGAGCTCCTGGAATTTCCGGGCGGCATCCTGGGCATGGTTCTCAATCTGGAAGCGGATAACGTCGGTGTTGCCGTTCTGGGTGAAGTTACCCACATCAAAGAAGGCGACATCGTCAAGAGAACCGGCAAAATCGCTCAGGTTCCGGTTGGCGAAGCTTTGCTGGGACGCGTCATCGACGCAACAGGCGCTCCGCTGGACGGCAAAGGCCCGATTGAAACCAAGGAGTTCCGCCGAATTGAAATGGTGGCTCCCGGCGTTATTCAGCGCCAGCCGGTCAATCAGCCGATGTATACGGGGCTGAAAGCTATCGATGCCATGACCCCGATCGGACGCGGTCAGCGCGAACTGATCATTGGAGACCGCCAGATCGGTAAAACAGCCATCGGTATTGACGCGATCATCCGTCAGAAAGATACCGGCGTAAAATGTATCTATGTTGCTATCGGTCAGAAAAAATCTACAGTGTCTCAGATTGTGGAAAAACTCAAACAGCATGACGCGCTGTCTTATACCTGCGTTGTCGCCGGCTGTGCTTCCGACCCCGCGACCCTGCAGTACGTTGCCGCTTATGCCGGCTGCAGTATCGGCGAGTATTTCAGAGAC
>JAJFTS010000128.1 GCA_021372815.1 Deltaproteobacteria bacterium
AAGGAGGATGGAAAGAGTGAGCCGGAGATGTACAAAGGAAAGCCGGAGGGCAAATTTCCAACCCTATTTCCAACCTCCGCGATACATTTACAAAAATTTTGGAGTAAGTCAAGGTAAATTGCATCATTCGTAAATAATTGATATGTAACAATAATAATAAAAAATGGTAAATTGAGGGAAAAAGAGGTAGGTTGGAAAAAAAGGTCTGTCACGCCGGAGGGCGTGGGTTCAAGTCCCATCGGCCCCGCCAGAAAATCAAAGGGAGTCTGGATATAAAGGCTCCCTTTTTTATTCGGCTTAAGACTTGCTTTTTTGTTTTCAGCTCTGATATAAAATCAAGAAAAATTAACGGAAAATAAAGGAAATATAAAAAAGAAACATGGATTACGAAGGATTTATCATCAGGCCGCCGAGCGAGGCTTACAGTTTGCTTTTACAGGTAACCGTCGGATGTTCGCACAATAAATGCACGTTTTGCGGAACATACCGGCAAAAGAAATTTAAGATTAAACCGCTTGAACAAATTAAAAAGGATCTGAAAGAAGCGCGTCATTATGAAGGTGTGGACAGGGTTTTTTTATGCGATGGGGACGCTCTGATCATACCGCATCCGCGTCTTAAAGAAATCCTTGAACTGATTAATGAAAACCTGCCGGATATCGAAAGAATTGGAACTTATGCCAATGCCAAAAGTATCTTAAGAAAAAGTCCGGAAGAACTTAAAGAATTGAAAGCCTTAGGATTGGATATCATTTATCTGGGTGTGGAAACAGGAAATGCGGAGTTGCTGAAGAAAATACATAAGGGTGTGACTTACGAGCAAATGGTCGACGCCGGACGCCGCGTTAAAGAAGCGGGTATAACCCTTTCTGTGACGGTTCTTTTGGGGCTGGGCGGAATTGAAAAAAGTATCGAGCACGCTATGGATACGGCAAAAATTTTAAGCGATATGGATCCGGATTATGCCGGTGCGCTGACGTTGATGCTCATTCCGGAAACGGAATTGTATGATGATTATCTGGCTGGCCGTTTTGTATTGCCGGATAAGTTCGGTTTCATCCGCGAGCTTTATCTGATGATCGAAAAATCGAATTTTACCGATTGTTATTTCACGTCCAATCACGCATCCAATTATTTATCGATAAAAGCCCGTTTACCGCGGGAAAAAGAAAAAAATCTGAAAATGATCGGTTCGGTTCTCGATGAAAAAGACTTAAGCCGGATGAGGCCGGAATATTTGCGCGGATTATAAATCAGGGAGAAATTTATTGAATATAGACAAAAATATTTTCAAGCTTTTTTTCCGGCGCGATAAAAAATATATTAAGAAAAAGATTGACGCGGTATTGACCGGTGCGCAAAAAAACGGTCTGGTTGATTCTTCGTCACGGGAAATGATTGAAAATATTTTAGAGTTTACCCATTCTTTGGTGCGGGAAATAATGATCCCGCGCACGGAAATTGTCGCGGTGAGCACGGAGGCGGCCATTGAAGAGATTATCAGTGAAGTCATCGCATCGGGACACACGCGTATTCCGGTATACCGGGATACGGTTGACAATATTATCGGTATTTTAAATGTTAAAGATCTTCTCAAGTATTGGTCACGGCATATTACCAAAGAAGATATATTAGCTTGTCTAAGCACGCCTTATTACATTCCTGAAACAAAAAATACCCATCTGTTATTTTATGAATTAAAAGAAAATAAAAAACACATGGCGATCGTCATTGACGAATATGGCGGAACAGCCGGTCTGGTGACATTGGAAGATATGCTCGAGGAAATTGTCGGAGAAATACGTGATGAACATGAAATGAGTACCGCTGATGACGGAATCCTTCAATCCGCAGACGGAGCGTTAATATTCGACGGCCGGATGGAAATTGAAAAAATCGAAGAGCACTTAAATATTGATTTGAAGAAAGGCAGATATGAAACGCTGAGCGGTCTGATACTGGACTCCATCAAAAGGATTCCTCTGTCGGGTGAAAAATTCCAAATAGAAGGATTGGAAGTCACGATTGAAAATGCCGATGAACGCAGCATTAAAAAAGTAAAAATAAAGAAAATCAAAGCAGAAGAGATTCATGAAGAGCAATCAGGCAGATATCAGTAATCTAAGATACAATTCGATAAAGTCTTTTGCGGTTAATAGCGCCTTTCCGGCTTTCTTGAGCGGGTTTTTATTGTTTTTATCTTTTCCGAAATACGGGTGGGGCTTGTGGGCGTGGATCGCGTTTGTTCCTCTTTTTTTCGCTCTGAAGAACGCTGTGACAGTTTCACAGGGATTGCTTGCCGGTTTTATTACGGGACTGACCGCTTATATCGGGATAATTTACTGGATTGCATTTGTTATTGTAAATTACGGTTACATGCCTTTACTTACAGGCATTACTTTGATGTTGCTTCTGGCCTGCTACCTGAGCCTGTACATATCGCTCTTTGCCGGATGCCTTGTGTACTTCCGGGACAAAATACCTCTTTATCTTACTGCGCCTGTTATATGGGTTTGTTTGGAGTATGGTAAGTCCTTTCTGTTCACCGGCTTCCCCTGGGAGAATCTAGGCTACTCGCAATATCTGAACACATATCTCATTCAGTTTGCAGATGTATGCGGTGTTTTCGGTTTATCTTTTTTAATCGTATTGATCAATGCGGTTGTATTTGAAGTTGTCCATAAAAGATCAAAGAAAGAATATATCGTCGCCGGTATTGTTTTTTTCATGATGGCCGGAATTTATACTTATGGAATTATTCGACTCCATCAGGTGAATGCAGCAGTGCAAAAATTGCCGGATATGGAAGTTTCTTTGATCCAGGGCAACATTGACCAGTCCATCAAGTGGGATAAAAAATTCAAAAAAGAAACCTTGAATATTTACGAGCAGCTTTCTTTGAAAAATTTACCCGGGCAGGGAAGCCTGATTGTCTGGCCGGAAACCGCCGCTCCATTCAAATTTCAGGATCTGAACAGCCTGCACGATCAGATTGTCAATTTATCGCTCAAAACAAAAAGCTGGCTGGTCTTTGGCTCCGTGAGTTCTGCGCCCAAAATAGACGGTGATGATTATTTCAACAGCGCATATCTGTTGTCGCCTTTCGGTGAAGTTAAGGGCAGATATGATAAGGTCCATCTGGTTCCCTACGGCGAATACGTGCCCTTGAGGAATTTCTTTCCTTTTATTAATAAATTAACCGAGGGAATCGGCGATTTCGGCACGGGAAAGGGATTTTATCCTTTATCCATGGATGATAAAAAAATCGGAATACTGATTTGCTATGAAGGAATTTTGCCGTTGGCCGCCAGAGCCTATAAAAATAATTCAGCCGAGTTACTGGTTAATATTACAAACGATGCCTGGTTTGGCTCAACCTCAGCGCCTTTTCAGCATTTTTCCATGGCGGTTTTCAGAGCGGTGGAGACAAGGCTTTATCTGGTGAGGGCCGCCAATACCGGCATTTCGGGAATTATCGATCCCACCGGTAAAATCATCGCCAGTACAAATATCTTTCAGGAAGATACCTTGAAAGGAAATGTAAAATTTGTCAGAATACCCACCATATACGATAAATACGGCGATATCCTGGCCGTAATTTGTTTTATTTTGGCCGCATTTTATTTTTCAAGAACTTTAAAATGGAGGAAGCAATGCCGATAGAAAATATACAGGAAAGGATCAGTGATCTGAAAAGAAGAATAAAACACATAGGGGAATGTCTTTGACATTCCCGAGATGAGATTAAAAATAAAAGATCTGGAAGAATTATCTTTAAAAAAAGATTTCTGGAATGATCAGGATAAAGCTCGTGATGTTTTGCAGAAGAAAACAAAGCTGACGGAATCGCTGGACAGATGGGAAAAATTTAACAGGGCAATAGGTGATATTGAAAACCTTGCGGATCTTGCTGCCGTCGAAAAAGATGATCAGGTCCTGAATGATATTTTCCTGGAATTAGAGCAGTTGAATCTGTCGGTTAAGCAGGAAGAGCTTAAGATGATGCTTAACAGCGAACAGGATTCAATGAATGCGATCGTTTCCATTCATGCCGGAGCCGGCGGAACGGAAGCTCAGGACTGGACAGAAATGCTGTTACGCATGTACTTGCGCTGGGCGGAAAAAAAGAAATTTACAACAAAGATTATCGATTTTCTCCCGGGAGACGAAGCCGGTGTAAAAAGCGTATCGTTTACCCTGGAAGGAGAATATGCCTATGGTTATGCGAAAGCGGAAATCGGCATTCACCGGTTGGTCCGTATTTCTCCGTTTGACGCCGGAGCGCGCCGTCATACGTCATTCGCATCGGTATTTGTTTATCCGGAAGTGGAAGATGATATCAAGATTGAAATTAACGAAGACGATTTGCGTATTGATACATTTCGTGCGGGCGGCAAAGGAGGACAGCATGTCAATAAAACCGATTCGGCCGTCAGAATTACCCACCTGCCCACGGGTATCGTCGTGCAGTGTCAGAATGAGCGTTCCCAGCATCAAAATAAAGCGATGGCCATGAAATTTTTAAAATCGAGACTTTACGAGAGGGAACTCCAGTTGAAAAATCAAAAAATTGATGAAGAAAATAAGATGAAAAAAGACATTGCCTGGGGAAGTCAGATACGTTCGTATGTTCTGCATCCTTACAAAATGGTTAAAGATCACCGGACAAATCTGGAGAACGGCAATGCGGGGAAGGTGCTTGATGGCGATATCGATGAATTTATTCAAGCTTATCTCATGAGCACGACGATTCGTTCCTGATCTGACGGAGAAAATCAAAAAATATTTTTTGGAAAAGAAACTCATTTAATTTTGGGAAAAATCAAAACTATGCTATATAGCCAAGACCGATTGCGATTCATAAGGTGCTCAAGCAGATAATTTTTTGCAAGGGTTTTCAAAAAGGAGTTTGTTGATGATTAAAATTAAAAGCAACTGCATTGTTTATATTATAGCGTTTTGTTTTATTGCTGCATTTCCTTCGTATGGAGGAGCGCAGAATACGGATGAGCAAAAGATAATTGCTGCCGCCACTGAAATTTCAAAACCAACCATAAAAAAAGAAAATCAAACAACAAAAATTGAAAACGAAAAAAATGATGCTTCTGCTCAAAAGAGCGGTATTTTCAATTTTAAATCAGACAGTGACGCCTTGCAGGAAAATCAGACGAATGAAGATAAGCAGGCCATCATGGAAAAAGCTCTCGAGCTTTTGGAAATTGCCGATGAACAGTGGGGAAAGGGAGATATAGAGGAAACGCTGGATACCCTTGATGAAGCCTATTCTCTAATGCTTGATGCCAATGGTGATGTGGCGGTTGCCCAGGAGAAAGATGATTTACGTCTTTTGATTGCCAGACGCATTTTGGCTGTTTATTCATCAAAGAAGACTGTTGTTAACGGAAAAAACGGAGAAATACCCTTGATCATGAATGCCGATGTGGAAAAGGAGATCCGGTCTTTTCAGGGACTGGAGCGCGATTATTTTATCGCTGCTTATCAGCGCTCCGGCATGTACCGTTCCGCTATATTAAAGGAGTTGAAAAAAGCGGGAATTCCGGAAGAGTTTTTATGGCTTCCCCTGGTAGAGAGTTTTTTCAAAATCAACGCTTATTCTCGAGCGCGTGCACTGGGCTTATGGCAATTTATTCCATCAACCGGTTACAAATTCGGATTGAATCGTGATGAATGGATTGACGAACGGATGGATGTGCAAAAATCCACCAAAGCAGCCATTGCTTATCTGAAAGAATTGCATAATATGTTCGGCGACTGGCTTACGGCACTGGCCGCTTATAATTGCGGTGAAGGGAGGGTTCTTAGAGTCATATCACGACAGCAGATTAATTATCTTGATGGTTTTTGGGATTTATACAGGCAATTGCCCAATGAAACGGCTCGTTATGTTCCCAGATTCCTGGCTACAATTCATATCGTCAATAATCCGCAAAAATACGGATTTGATTTGAGCAGAGAAGAAAAGCCGATCGAATTTGAGACGGTCAAGGTCAACAAAGTAATGAAGCTTAAGGATATAGGGGAAAAAATCGAGATATCCGAAGAGGTCTTAAGTCTGCTCAATCCGGAACTGAGACATAAGATGACGCCGGACCGGGAATATGAATTAAAGCTTCCCGAAGATTCCTTGAACAAATTTAATGTAGTCTGCAATGATATTCCCGAGAGTGAAAAGCCCAGTTACGTTTCGGTGCAGGCGACCCGGAAGGCGTTTATCAGGCATCGCGTGAAAAGAGGTGAAACGATTTATTCTATTGCCAGGAAATATCATGTTTCTGTTTCCAGCATAAGATCCTACAATAAATTGCGTTCAAAAACCAGACTGGTTCAGGGAAGACGGATTACCATTCCCATTGCCAAAAAAGAATATTTGGCGACAGACAAATCGACTAAGAAAAATTCCAAGAAACAAGTATCATCTTCCGAACGTTATAAGGTTAAAAAAGGAGATACGCTGATGATGATATCAAGACGTTTCTCCGTTCCTGTAAATCAACTTAAAGAAATAAACAATTTAAAAACGGGCAGTATTCGTGTTGGTCAGAATTTAAAAATTCTCCGAAACAGTGAGGAAGCTGAAGCTGATGCTGACGCGGAAGATGACGCTGTAAAAAATAAAAATGTAAAAAAATCTTCTAAAAAATCCACAATCAATAAAAAAGTATTATCCTCGTCTGATATCGATAAATTAGGTACGAACAAATATATCGTTACAAAAAACGACAGTTTACACAGTATTGCGAGAAAGAATAATACAAATATAGCAAAACTCATGGAGTTGAATAAAATATCAATGGATGAAAAACTTATTCCGGGACAAATACTGACAATAAAATAAGTGTCCGGAAAAACAGTCATTTCTGATATTATTTAAACATGATTAAATTTATTTACTTGACATAAAATCACCATTCTGATAAGCAAAAATAAGTTCGCTTGGATCCGAAAGGACTGAGACGAAAGGAAAATTGATGAGAATTTCCAAGCCTTTCGTCTGAAGCCGAAAGGCTTTTTTTGTATATATGAAGATTGTTAAAACAGTTAAAAAAATGCAGTCTTTATCCGAAGGACTTCGCTTGAGGGGACAGCGAATAGCGTTTGTTCCGACAATGGGATATTTTCACGATGGTCATATTTCTCTGATGAAGGAAGCCCGGAAGATAGCCGACTGCGTTGTTGTAAGCATTTACGTTAATCCCACTCAATTCGGCCCCAAAGAAGATTTTTCAAAGTATCCCCGCGATCTGGATCGTGATTTAAAAATGGCTGACAGCGCGAATGTGGATGTGATTTTTTATCCCTCAAACAGGGAAATGTATCCGGCGTATTACCAAACGTATGTTGATGTGGAAAAAGTAACTCAAAATTTGTGCGGGATGTCGCGACCGGGACATTTCCGGGGCGTCACAACAGTCTGCAGTAAATTGTTCAATATCGTCAAACCCCACGTCGCCATTTTCGGGAAAAAAGATTTTCAACAGTTTATCACAATCAAACGCATGGTTGATGATCTGAACATGGATCTTCAAATACTGGGGTTTCCTACCGTGCGGGAAGCAGACGGACTGGCAATGAGTTCCCGCAATCAATACCTTTCAAAAGAAGAGAGATTATCGGCATTGACTTTATTCCAAGCTTTAAAATCAGCCCAGAGGATGTATCGGAAAGGGGAAAGAAAATCATCCGAAATTATTGATCAAGCGGAACGGCTGATTGAAAGAGCTCCTTTCACAAAGATAGATTATGTCAAAATATGCGATACTAAAACGCTTAAAGATATTCAAAATATCAAGGGTGAATCCGTCATGGCACTGGCGGTAAAAGTTGGTAAAACACGACTTATTGATAATCATGTTTTCGGCGACGAGCTGAAGATATAATATTTATCCCCCCCCAAGGAGAAGTTAAACATTATGCAAAGATTTATGTTAAAATCAAAAATTCATCGCGCCACGGTCACGGATGCGGATTTGCATTACGAAGGCAGTATTTCCATTGATGAAAAGCTCATGGAAGAAGCGGCTATTGCTCCCTATGAAAAAGTCGCCATATACGATGTTGACAATGGCGAGAGATTTTCGACTTACGCGATTAAAGGAAAACGTAATTCCGGAACAATTTGCCTCAACGGAGCGGCGGCCAGAAAAGTGGCCAAGGGGGATTTGATCATCATCGCCTGTTATGTGCTCGCCGAAGATGAAGAAGTAAAAAAATGGAAACCGAAATGTGTTTTTGTCGACGCTAAAAATAAAATAAGAAAATTCCATTAAAAAAATAACGGCAGGGTAATTTTCAAAATAAGATTACCCTGAACACCATTTATATTGTTTTAACAGCATTGTAATAGTAATGGAGTGGTTCAGTTCTTGTATGATATCTTAATATAACCGGAGGGAAAATGGTTTTCTTGGAAATTGATCCTGATTTAAAATATAAAGTGTCCGATATTTCACTCGCTTCGTGGGGGAGAAAAGAAATAAAACTGGCAGAAAATGAAATGCCCGGTCTTATGGCTGTGCGTAGAAAATACGGACAGAAGAAGCCGTTAAAGGGACTGAAGATCATGGGCAGTCTGCATATGACTATTCAGACTGCAATGCTCATTGAAACACTCAAAGTTCTGGGTGCCGACATTCGCTGGGCTTCCTGTAATATATTTTCAACTCAGGATCACGCTGCGGCTGCCATAGCCCAAAAAGGTTCGGCGGCGGTTTTTGCGTGGAAGGGTGAATCGCTGGAAGAATACTGGTGGTGCACGGAACAAGCGTTGACCTGGCCGGATGGCAGCGGTCCCGATCTCATCGTTGATGACGGCGGTGACGCGACGCTGTTTATTCATCAGGGTGTAAAAATTGAGAAAGATCCAAAACTTCTGAAACAAAAAATAGACAACAAAGAATTTAAAATAATTATGGATCGTCTTGAAAAATCATTCAAGATTAATCCGAGAAAATGGCAAAAAGTAGCCTCCAAGGTCAGAGGCGTATCTGAAGAAACAACAACGGGTGTGCACCGCCTTTATCAAATGCAGGCGGCAGGAGAGCTTTTATTCCCGGCAATTAATGTCAACGACTCGGTTACGAAATCGAAGTTCGACAATCTTTACGGATGTCGTGAATCTCTGGCCGATGGAATCAAGAGAGCTACCGATATCATGATTGCCGGAAAACTCGTCGTGGTTTGCGGCTATGGAGATGTCGGTAAAGGCTGTGCCCAGTCCATGAGGGGATTTGGAGCAAGAGTGATCATCACGGAAGTTGACCCGATTTGCGCACTGCAGGCGGCCATGGAAGGGTACGAAGTCAAAACTCTGGACGATGTTGTTGAGGAAGGCGATATTTTCGTTACGGCAACGGGATGCTGCGACGTCATTACCGGCAGGCATATGGAAATGATGAAAGACGAAGCCATTGTCTGTAATATCGGGCATTTCGACAGCGAAATCGATATGCACTACCTGGAGACAAATAAAACCTGCAAAAAAGAAAATATCAAACCGCAGGTTGATAAATGGAAACTCAAATCAGGCCGTTCCATCATCGTATTAGCGGAAGGCCGTCTTGTTAATCTGGGTTGCGCTACGGGACATCCCAGTTTTGTCATGAGCAACAGCTTTACCAATCAATGCCTGGCGCAAATAGAGCTGGCAACCAAGAAGCATAAGGCGGGGGTTTTCACGCTGCCTAAAATACTTGATGAGGAAGTTGCGCGTCTGCATCTGGAAAGACTGGACGCCAGAGTGACCAAACTGACTAAAAAACAGGCTGATTATCTGGGTATATCAACGGAAGGTCCGTTTAAGCCCGATTATTACAGATATTAATTTATTTGTATTAAATGGAAAATTGAGCGGTTCCCGGTCAATTTTCTTTATTTTAAGTATTAACTTTATAAAAAAGAAAAGCCGCAACGGCGCCAAAAAGAATGTTTGCCGCCCAGGCGGCAAACAAGGCCGGCAGTATTTCAGATTTTCCTAAAGACATGCTGAAAGCATGGACGATCCAGTAAGAGAATCCTATCAAGATGCCAATACCTATGCTTTGCATCACTCCGCCGCTTCTCTCCGATCGCAGAGAAAAGGGCACGGCTATAAAAACCATGATCAATACAATTAGGGGAAAAGCGATTTTTCCGTGCAGATCGACAAGATACTTCGTTACATCATATCCTTCCGATTTTATCTTTTTTACATATTTTCTAAGCTCAAAATAACCCATTTTTTCCGCGTCCTTTTGAATGACTTTAAAATCGGCGGGCTTCTCGGGAATATTGATCATTTTTTCTTTAGACCACTCTAAAACAGGGTTGTTGTTTTTATCGAAGCGGGTGATAAGCAAATTATAAAAAATCCACTGATTATTTTTCCATTCACCGCTTTGGGCGTCAATACGACTGTTCAGGCTGAAATCGGGATTTAAATAATTAATCGTTATGCCGCGCAGCATGTTCTTCTCCGTGTCGAACATCTTGAAGTTGTAAATGGCGTTTTCAGCATGATACCAGATTTCATCCTGTTTGAAAAACCCCAGTGTTTTTTGCTTTTGAACGTCAACTTTTACAATGTGCGTAGTTTTCTGAATTGATGCCGGCGTGATCAATTCGCTGAAGAAAAACAGAAAAACAGCACCTATGGAAGCTAAAATCAAGACGGGCAGCGTGATTCTGTAAATATTAATGCCGTTGGCTTTCATGGCCGTGATTTCGTTGAATTTAGAAAAAGAACTGAAAGTAATCAATGTTGCCAGGAGTACCGCAGGCGGCAGGATATAGGAAATAATCATCGGTATTGAAAAAGCAAAATATGACGACATCTGCGCTATCGACGCGTTATTGCTGAGGAACATTCTTATTTTTTCGAAAAAATCGACGATCAAAAAAAGAACGATAAAAGATACCACGGTGATAATGAAATTTTTTAAAAATTCTTTCAGTATGTATTTATCTAAAATATTCAATTGATACTCCTCAATGATTGCCTGCACCCTTCATCAGAAAGAACTTAACTTTTGAAAAAAAGAAGTTTCTCTGTTGGCTGTATAAAAAAGATAAATACCCGCAAAAGTGAACAGAATGTTCGGTACCCAAACACCTATGGCAGGAGGAAGATAACCGGTTTCCGACAGGGCTTCTCCTCCGATTCGTAAGAGATAATAAGAGGAAACAACAATCAGTCCCACGGCAAAGCCCCTTGATTTTGCGGAGCGATGGCTTCTGATTCCCAGTGGCAGAGCCAGCAGACCGAAAAAAATACAGGAGAGAGGTATGGAAATTTTCTTGTGCACTTCAATGGCCAGTTCCCGCACATCAGCTTCATTTTTGCCGGGTTTTTTCATCGCGTCCAGGAGTTCTGTCATCGTCATGTCCCTGCTGGATTTAGCTGATTTATCAATACCGGACAGGGCGGTCGATAAATCAAGACTGATATCATAGCTTTTGAAATCAATTTTGCGATAATTTTTTAAATCGGAACTCACCGTATGGATGGAACCATCCTCCAGCGTTAGTTTTACCCGCATGGATTCAGGATCGGAAACCAGGACGGCCTTTTTAGCCATAATGGTGTTTTGTTGACCCGGAATACGTTTATCGGAAACAACAACACCTTCCATATAGTTTTTATTGACGGGGATTTTTTCCGCATAAAGAAGGAAGCCTTTGAAATTGTCGTTGAAGACTTTTTCCTTTATTCCGATATTGGCGTTTTGCTGAATGATATTAAAGAGCAGACGTTTAGTGGCAAAATTGCTCTGCGGTACAAGAAAATAGCTTATGATGATGCTCAATATAAATGTGATCAGTGAGATAATGGCTACGGGATAATATATCTGCAAAAGACTGATGCCGGAAGTCTTCAGGGCGGTTATTTCATTGTCGGAGGACAATCTTCCCACGGCAATTAATATCGCTATCAAAAGGGCAATGGGAATGGTAAAAAGCAGGAAGGAAGGCATCATGAAGAAAATAATTTTTACAATGGAAAAAAAACTGACGCCTTTGTTGATCACCAGATCCATAATCTGCAGGATTTTTCCCATGAGCAGGACAAAAGTAAGGACGAATAAAATAATTAGAAAAGGGAACGTAATTTCCCTGAATATGTATCGGTCGATGATTTTACGCATTTAATTATCAACTTTTTTTATTGTGAAATTCCAAATCCGAAAGCATAGCTCAGCGGAATCGGTAAGTTAAACAATCCCGCACAGCGGAGAGTATAATGCCCGGCAATTTTTTGGAGGGCAACATACCCGAGATTAAAAATAACACGTATTAATGGATTTTCTCAAGTAAAACATGGATAGATTTATTAAAAAGTTATTATACTTCCGGAAATTATTAAATCATGATTCCTTGATTATTAATAAAAAATATTTTTCAGAAATGTTTTTTCTCATAATCATTCATTTGTTGACAGTTTTAAGCATTTTCCCTATATTCAGCCTGCATTATTAGCCATTTTTTTAATAAGGATAATCCTATGAAGGTTGATACGATGCGCCGTATAGATTTTTACGTCGGCGTTCCTCTTTGCTTTCTTGGCTCTATTTTTAAAAAAACTATAGAATTGTTTATCAAAAGAGACGGAAAAAAATCTACAAATGTGCTTTTTATAGAATTATCGGAGATGGGAAGCGCCATTTTAGCTGATCCGGCGATGAGAAAACTGAGAAAAGAAGCCAATGCAAATCTTTATTTTGCCATTTTTAAAAAGAACAAACCCAGTCTGGATTTATTAGGCACGGTTCCGCAGGAAAACATTTACACGATCCGTGAAGACAACATGCTGTCTTTTGTAAAAGATACTTTAAAATTCTTCTATTGGACGCGAAAAAGAAAAATTGACGCTGTAATCGATCTGGAACTTTTTTCCAGGTTTACGGCTTTGCTGACCGGCTTCAGCGGCGCTTTTTACAAAGTCGGTTTTCATGCCTATTTTAATGAAGGCCTTTATCGGGGAGATTTTTTATCGCATAAAGTCGCCTATAATCCGCATATCCACATAGCAAAAAATTTTATCGCTCTGGTCAATGCTTTATCTTCATTAAAAGAAGAAGTCCCTTATTCAAAGACAAATATTAATGATTCCGAGATAGAAATAACTAAAGTTAAATTTTCTGCAAAAGAAAAGGAAAAAATTAAAGATATCGTTCGCGGGTGTTTTGCAAAGTTCGATTCTGAAAGGCACAAAATCATTTTAATCAATCCCAACGCCAGCGAACTTCTTATACAACGACGCTGGCCGCAGGAAAATTACGCGCAATTAATTAAAATGATTCTGGAGAATTGTCCGCGAGCGATTGTTTTGATTACGGGCGATCCACGCGAAAAGGGGGAAGCGGAGCAGCTCAAGGAAAAGGTAAAAGATGACCGGTGTGTAAATTTTGCGGGTAAAGTCACCTTTGCCCAGCTCCCGATGCTCTATAGCATTTCAGAAATTATGGTGACCAACGATTCCGGTCCGCCACATTTTGCGGCGATAACGGATATGCCGACTTTTGTCATATTCGGTCCGGAAACACCCGCTTTGTACGGATCCCTGGGGAAAACCACGCCTATTTACGCGGGATTGGCCTGTTCCCCCTGTGTCAGCGCGTCTAATCATCGTAAAACAGCGTGCCGGGACAATGTTTGTCTGCAAGTTATCAAACCCCTGCAGGTGTTCGAAATTATCCGGACGGAATTAGAAAATATCAATGCCGGGAATGAATAAACGGATATTATTTATGTCGGCTGATTGATTTCAACACTTGATTTTTCCGGAAAGAAATTTTTTAACTATTGAAAATGAACATCCGGCTGAATAATAAGTAAAGAGAACTCCGATGCAAAAAAAGTACATTCTTTTTTTAATACCTTTCCTCCTTTACATCGGGCTGCAGTGTGTCATGCCGCAAATGGACCCGGATGAGACCCGCTACAGTCTGATTGCCAGTTCCATGAATCAGTCCGGAAATTATGTCACTCCTCATATTAAAAATGTCATTTATCTGGAGAAGCCTCCGCTGGTTTCCTGGGCGACGGCAATGTTTTTTAAAGTATTTGGTGAAAATGATTTTTCCGCCCGTCTTTTTGTCGCCTTGTGCGCCTGGGGCTGTATTTTGCTGGTCTATTTTATAGGTCGACGCTTCCGTGATGAGAAAACAGGACTATACGCAGCAATGCTGCTGACGATTTCTCTTCTGCCCTTTATATTGGGCCATCTTAATATTCTGGATATCCCCCTTACTTTTTTCGTGTGCCTTTCCATATGGTTTGGTTACCTGGCTTTCCGGAAACAATCGCCTAAATATTTTCTTTATTTGTTTTATTTTTCCTGTGCCCTGGCTTTTTTAACGAAAGGCCTCATCGGCATCGTCTTTCCGTTTGGAATTTTGGTTGTCTGGCTTTTCTGGACGAGGCAGTGGCGACGAATATGGGAGTTTTTTTCACCTGCGGGCATATTCATATTTTTAGCAGTGACTTGTCCCTGGCTGATAATGGCTCAGAAAGAAAACCCTGATTTTTTATGGTATTTCTTTGTTCGTGAGCATTTTTTACGTTTTACGACAAAAATGCACGGCAAAACAGAACCGTTTTATTATTACATTCCGATACTTTTCGGCGGATTAATTCCCTGGCTTTTTTATTTAATCAAATCCTGGAAAAACAAATATATTACGGAGTCATTATTCACCGGAGATGAAAACAAATTATTAATGGTCTGGTTTTTGTTGATTTTTATTTTTTACACGGTTTCTTCGTCAAAACTGGTGCCTTACATTGCTCCCTTGTTTTTACCGTTGTCTCTTTTCGCAGGATGTATATTCAGAAAATATGAAGAAGAAATGCCGGAAAGACAAAAAAACTGGCAAAATATAATTTATCGTCTGGCGATTGTTTTTCAGTCATTAGTTCTATCGATTGCTTTGATTATGCCGCCGATTTTGAAAAAATATCCCATTTTGAAGAAGGAAGTTATCATTGTAACTTCCGATAAATGGTGGCTTTATATTGCAGTTCCGTTAATAGTCCTTTTTTTGATGACTTTTCTGCCGGATTTGATTTATAAAAAATTCAAAAAGAACTGGTTTTTCAGCATCTATCTTCTCTGCGCGATATTGCTGGGCAGCTTGCTTTTGCCGATTAATGATTTTCTGGGCCCTTACCGCAGTTCTAAAGCAGCAAAAGAGGCTATTGCCGCACATGTGCCGGCAGGCAAAGATCTATATCAATACAAAATTAATTTTTACGGCATTGACTTTTATAATAAAATAAGAACCCCTGTTGTCCAGGATTTTGGCGAATTATCCGAAGGGATTGCCAAGATGCCCGAAACCGAAAGAAAACGTTATTTTCTTTTAGATAAAGATTTTTTCAGGTTGTGTGAAGAGAAAAAAGATATATATTGCATTACCCGGCGCAAAGAAAAATTAGGCGAGATTACGCAAAGATTTCCTCTGACGGAAGTGCTCTGGGATAATAAGGCGTTTTATCTGCTTCATATAAAAATTTAAAAAGGATGACCGTTGAAAGTAAGAAAAGATTTTCTGCCGTTTAGCCGTCCGTCGATTGGCAAAAGTGAAATAAATAAGGTAACCTCTTGCTTAAAATCGGGATGGATTACCACGGGCGGGCTTTGCCGGGAATTTGAAGAGAAATTTTGTCAGCTTACCGGTTCGCAACAGGCAATATCCCTTAATTCCGCCACAGCCGGAATGCATATTACCTTATCGGCGCTGAATATCGGGGAAGGCGATGAAATCATCACGCCGTCAATGACGTTTGCCTCAACAATCAATATGATAGCGCTGCGCGGCGCAACGCCGGTATTTGTTGATATTGATTACGGAACACTCAATATGAATGCTGATTTGATTGAAGAGAAAATATCCCGGAGAACAAAAGCGATCATTCCGGTGCATTTTGCGGGCGCACCGGCGGATATGGACAAAATAAATGAGCTGGCGCGCAAATATAAACTGACCGTTATTGAAGATGCCGCCCACGCCGTGGGAACTTATTATAAGGGAATTCACGCCGGCGGATTCGGTCATCCGGCAATATTTTCTTTTCATCCGATAAAAAATATTACCACGGGCGAAGGGGGGATGATAACTTTAAACGATGCCGGACTGGAAAAGAAACTGCGGTTGCTGAGATTTCACGGTATCGAAAGAGACGCCTGGAAAAGATACGGCAAAGGCGGCAATCCTTCTTATGACATCGCCGAGCCCGGATATAAATATAATATGCCGGACGTTCTGGCGGCGCTGGGTCTGGCGCAGATGGAACGCTGGCAGGAATTCAATCTTCAGCGCACAAGACTGGCCGGGATTTATTCGGAAGAACTAAACGGTCTTTCAGGTATTGATTTACCGGAAGTTCCGGAATATGATCATGTTCACGCCTGGCATCTTTTTGTTATTAAAGTCCTGGCAGTCAACCGTGATCAATTTATGAACAGATTATCAGATTATAATATCGGATATGGTCTGCATTTTCCTGCGACGCATACCTTAAAATATGTCCGGGAGAAATATTCGCAGACGATCGGTCCGCTGCCTCAAACCGAACGCGCGGCGCAAAAGATTATTTCTTTGCCTTTGTTTCCGGATATGAGAGAACAAGAGGTGAATTATGTTTGTAAAGCCATAAAGGAGATTATTAAAAATGGGTAAAGCGCAGGTGGCGGTGATCATTCCCGTTTATAATGAAGAAGAAAATCTGCCTGAATTGATGCGGCGTCTGATGCCGGTGATGCAGAGCATGAAAAAAAGTTTTGAGATCATATTGATTGATGACGGCAGCCGGGACAATTCGCTGGAAATTCTCAAAGGCTTTACACAAAGTGCTCAGGTCAAGGTTATAGAGCTTGTGCGGAATTACGGCCAGCACGCGGCGATTCTGGCCGGTTTTTCAGTGGCTGATGCAGATATCATCGTCACCATGGATGCCGATTTGCAGAATCCCCCTGAAGAAATACCGAAACTGGTCAAAGTCATGGAAGAAGGCAACTATGATGTGGTCGGTTCGATAAGAAAGGGGCGCAAGGATTCTTTATTGAGAATTCTGCCTTCCCGGGTGATTAATATGGTTGCCCGCAAAATTACCGGTGTCAGTATGCGGGATTGGGGATGTATGCTGCGCGCTTACCGGAACAATGTTGTGAGCAGAATGATTCAGTGCCATGAGCACGCCACTTTTATTCCGGCGCTGGCGACAGTCTTTGCGAAGCGCGTCACGGAAGTGGAAGTGGAACATGAAGAGAGATACAGCGGTAAGTCCAGTTATCCTTTAAGCAAATTGATCAATCTTCAGTTCGATCTGGTTGCGTCGTTTTCCGATTTACCGATGAGATTGATCATGTATGGCGGAATCATGATGTCTTTGTTTGGTGTCTGTTTCGGCATTTTTCTGGCTATCGCCAGACTGGTTTACGGCGCTCAGTGGGCGGCGGATGGAATTTTCACGCTGTTTGCCGTGTTATTTGTGTTTGTCGGCATGCAATTTTTCGCCCTGGGAGTTATCGGCGAATATATCGGCCGTATTTATGTGGAAGCCCGCAAAAGGCCTGAATACGTCATAGAGAAAGTTCACTCTAAAACAACATAAAATAATCCACGACGAGAAGGAGAAATTGTAAAATTGAAAGCGGTCGTGTTTGCTTATCACAACATGGGGCTTGTCTCTCTTGAGGCGTTGCGGCGGCATGGTTATGATATCGCGACGGTATTCACTCATGAAGATGATCCCGGAGAAAATTGCTGGTTCGGCTCGGTGAAGAACTGGGCGGTGGAAAAGAATATTCCGGTCTATACAACCGAACAAGTGAATACTCCCGAATGGATTTCTAAAATTGCGGCGGTTAATCCCGATGTAATTTTTTCTTTTTATTATCGCAGGATGATTTGCCGCGAAATTCTTGACTTGCCCCGTTTGGGAGCGTTTAATCTGCATGGCTCATATTTGCCTTATTACAGGGGGAGATGTCCGGTCAACTGGGTGATCATCAACGGCGAGAAGCAATCCGGCGTTACACTGCATTATATGGTCGAAAAACCTGATGCCGGAGACATTGTCGGTCAAAAAGTTGTAGCGATAGAAACTTCCGATACGGCTAAAACCTTATATGAAAAACTGTGTGTTAAGGCAAAAGAGCTTCTGGATGAAGTGCTGCCCGTGATTAAGAAAGAACAAATTCCGCGAAAGAAGCAGAATCTGGAAGAGGGCAGTTACTACGGTGGAAGACGTCCGGAGGACGGCCGCATTGACTGGAATAAATCCGCGGATGAAATATTCAATCTCATCCGCGGTGTCACAGAGCCTTATCCAGGCGCGTTTGCTTTTCTGGACAATGATGAAAAAATTATTATCTGGTGGGCCGAGCCGGCAATTGTGAACGAGGCCGCAGCGGGTAAGCTGGTGATGAAAGATAAAGAAGTCCTTGTACAAACGGGGAAAAATGCTATAAAGCTTTTCCATATTGAAATTAACGGAAAACGCCTCCGGGGCGAACAGATTAACAGCTATTTTAAAAACGGGAAGGTAAATGAACTGAAATGAAAGTATTAATTCTTGGTGTGAACGGATTTATCGGACATCATCTGGTCAACAGAATACTGGCAAAAAAGAAAGACTGGATAGTTTACGGCATGGATCTGGGAACAGACCGGCTGGGTAAATCGCTCGATAATCAGCGTTTTCATTTCATGGAAGGCGATATTGCCATCAATCGGGAATGGATTGAACTGCAAATAAAGAAATGTGATGTCGTCATGCCGCTTGTGGCCATTGCCACCCCGAAGCTTTATGTGGAAGACCCCATTGCCGTGTATAATCTTGATTTTGAGATGAACGTGGATATCATCAAGAAATGCGTTAAATATCACAAGAGGGTTGTTTTTCCTTCGACGTCGGAAGTTTACGGCGCCTGCAGTGATCCTGAATTCAAGGAAGACGAAAGCTTCCTGGTTGTCGGCCCCATTAATAAGGAACGCTGGATATATTCCTGCTGCAAACAGCTTCTGGACCGTGTGATTTACGGATATGGAACAAGAGGGCATCTGGAATTTACATTGTTTAGGCCCTTTAACTGGATAGGTCCGAAACTTGATTCACTCAATACGGCCAAGGAAGGCAGTTCGAGAGTCGTGACACAATTCATTGCAGAGCTGTTTATGAAACGTCCGATTAATCTTGTTGACGGCGGAAAGCAGAAACGCTGCTTCACCTACGTCGATGATGGAATCGACGCCCTCATGAAAATACTGGAAAACAAAAATGATGTTTGTAAAAACCAGATTATTAATATCGGCAATCCGAAAAACGAATGCTCGGTAAAAGAACTGGCTCATATTTTAAAGAAACTGTTTAAGCAGCATCCCGCTCATAAAAACGATAAAACCTATTCGAAGATAATAGATACTTCCGCCGATACTTACTACGGCAAGGGGTATCAGGATATTTATACACGCAAACCCAGCATTGAAAAAGCCGGAAAGCTCCTGAACTGGGAACCAAAGGTGGGATTGGAAGAATCACTGAATCTGACGCTTAATTCGTTTCTGAAAGAAAACAAAAACGCTAAAATATAATTAAATGCCGATACTCGGATTAAAAATCGATGTCGATACTTACGAGGGCATGAAAAACGGCGTGCCCTCTCTTTTACAGACCTTAAAAGAATTTAATATACAAGGCACATTTTTCCTCAGCATCGGGCCGGATAATTCCGGCCGGGCGGCATTGCAGTTAATCAAAAATCCACTTTTTTTAAAAAAGATGATGCGGACAAACGCAGCATCACTTTACGGATGGAAGACAGCTCTCTACGGAACATTGCTTCCCGCGCCGATGATTGCGCTTTCTTTTCGGGAAATTGTCCACGATGTAATTGCCGCAGGCCATGAAGTCCAATTCCACGCGTGGGATCACAGGCGCTGGCAAGACGAACTGCCGAAGAAATCAGAAGACTGGATTAGAGACTGGTTTGACAGAGGAATGGCCGGCTTTGAAAAATTAACCGGCAGGAAACCAACCGCCTTTGGCGCGCCGTCGTGGACAATCGATGATCGAGTGCTTTCGATAATCAGGCAATTCAAATTTGATTATTTAAGCTGTACAAGAGCAAAAGCGCCGTTTATCCATGAGGGAATCAATGTAATGGAAATTCCGTCAGATCTGCCCTGCTTTGAAGAAATTGACCGGCAAAGAGGTGTATCAATCATCATTGAAAAAATTAAAGATGGCGGCATTCACGTCTTGCCGGTTCACGCTGAAGTCGAAGGAGGGATATATCAAAATCAATTCAAGGCGCTTTTGAAAAAAGCGCTCGATGAGAATTTGGAAATTGTTCCGCTGAAGATAATTAAGCATAAACTAGATGTAAAAAGCCTTCCCATCCGAAAATATGAAATGAAACTGCTCCCCGGCCGCCATTCATCCTGCGCTGTATAACCTTTCAATGGTATCATTTTCGAGAAGAAACTATGTCAAAATAATCAGAATCTTCATGAATGTCATCATATCGGCGGAGGCTGGTACCCAGTTTCAGGTTTTCTTAAATAAATCTTCCAGCTTGTCTTTAGCACTTAAGTCAGCTGCGCCGGAAAATTTTCCTGATTGTTTGAATTTGAAAAAATCACAGAAATTGGAACGGGTTTTATCAAGCACCCGTTCCGCCTGAGGTTCACGGCAGTCGTTATACGCGCCTAATTCATAGAAAGAGCAATTCAGACAGCAATGCAAATCAGATCCACAGAAAGGGCATTGCGTTTCCCGTCCGACAAAAAAATCATCCGCGACTTCTCTTTTGCATTTGTGGCAAATTTTCATAACAATAACCTGTGCTCTCAATGAGCAGTAGTAACCGTAACGCTTTTCTTGCGCAAAGACAAGAGGTCCTTTGCTTTTAAATAATCGTGAATTGCCTGGGCGACAGTGAAATGCTCAAGGGGGCTCCAGTGACCGACCATATTAAAATAAGCTCCTTTTTTTACGTTATCGGCAAAATACGGACGTGTCGAAAAGCAATAAGTTAAATCCTTTTCATCACACCAGGAAAACAAAAATCTTTCCCCTTCGGTGAACGATGTCTGATTGCCGATTTCATCCGTTGCCGGCAGATATATTAAAACAGGCACTGCGCCGGCCTGCGAAACAGTTTCAACCATTTTCCATAAAATGCGTTTGGTTATTTCGTTCATTTGCCGTTCATACAGCCCGGAGTTTACTCTGGCCTTATGTCTCAGGATCGACCATATATCATAGAGTCTTGGTCTTAACCAATTCCATTTGAGAATATCTTCCGGACGGGGAATAGGATAGCCGGTAATTTTGAGGCCGTCGTTGCTGATTACAAATTTCGGTTTGGCATAGTCTCTGAAATTAAGGAGATTCCTCGACATATCCATCTGTAAAAATCCCAGAATGACGATATCCGGTTTGTATTTTACGCCTTCTTCCTCAAGATAGATTAACATCTGGTCGTGGCCGTAACCATGAACCCCCATATTAATTATTTCGGCGTTCGGGAGCATTTTTTGAAGATAGTAGGAATAGGTTTCGTTGTCGCTCACCTCATCGCCAAAAGTAAAGGAGTCTCCTAAAATTAATATCCTGAGTTTGTTCGGATCCCTGTCATAGGAAAAATCTTTTTTCCCCCTCAGGCCTCTGGAATTGGTATTCAGTATTTTCTGGTCAAACACCGCCAGATCTCTCATGTTGGGTTCGGATTTCCATCCTTTTGTCGGATCAAGAGCGTCAAAGGAATAGAAAACCTCCGTTTGATCCATGTGCCTTGCTATCCAGATGCGTCGCCATGTCGAGTCTTCCTCATACATCAGGCGGTTGGAAATGGGGGGGATGATAAAACAGAGTCTGGCCAAACCTTCGAACAGGATCAGCAGAAAAATCAAATACAAAAATATTGACAGAATTATTTTGCTTCTTTCCATAGAACTATATTAAAAATGACAATGATTTGTGCCGTCAATGAATATTTTATGCTGTTTTTATCCAGTCTTTTCCACCCAGCATTCGTGAAACCATCATGCCGGCGACGTTATCGCCGACGGCGTTGAGCATTGTTGCCGGAGCGTCAACCAGTGTGCCGATCATCGTGATAATCGGAAAAGATTCCAGCGGGAATCCATAGATGGAAATGATTAAGAGTTCGCCGATTGTTCCGCCGCCGGGGATGCCGCTCACCACGACGCCAACCAAAAGGGCAATTCCAATAGCTGTGGCAATTGTTTCCAGCCCGCAGAAATTCATTTGAAACACTCCGAACAGGAAAGCGATTTTTAAGATGGCGGCGAGGCAGGATCCTTCCATGTGGATTGTCGCGCCGATGGGAATGACGACTTCGCTGATGTCTCGGGGAACGCCGGTTTTATCGGCGGCTTCAAGATTGGCGGGAATCGCCGCCATGGAACTTCCGGTAGCCAGAGCGGTAAGCGATGTCGGAATAATGTTGCGCCAGAATCGACGCACGCCTTCTCCCTTAGCGGCAATAAAAGCATAGAAGGTAAAGGCGATAAAGAAATACAAAATGGCCGTCGGGTAATACAGAATCATTGCTTTGGCGTAAGCGCCCAGCAATTTCGGACCGAAAACGCCGACCAGATAAGCAAAATAAGCGCAAAGACCGATCGGCGCGTAATACATGATGAAAGAAATGAGTTTCATCATAACGTCGCTTCCCGAAGTCAGGAAGTTAGTAAAAACCTTTCCGCGTTCGCCGGATGCCGAAGTGGCCAAACCAAGAAGAATCGAGAAAATGATGAGTGCCAGCATATTCTTCTTTGATAAAATATCGGCAAAATCAGGAGCAGTGAAAGCCTTAACAATTTGATCGGAGATTTTAAAATGCTCCGCGTTGACTCCTGCGCCCAGAGCGATTTTCACGCCGGCTGTCGGCGGATAAAGCACAACGCCGATGACCATGACCGCCGAGGCGATCAGGCCGGTTGCAACAAATACAAGAATCATCGACCCCATTATTTTCCCCAGACGCCGGATGTTGTTCATTGATGCGACGGCGGAAGAGATGGAAAAGAAGACGAGCGGGACTATCGCGGTAAAGAGAAGATTCAGGAAAATATCGCCGAACGGTTTGAAGACAATCGCGTCCTTTTGATAAAGGATTCCCAGAAACGATCCGATGATAATCGAGATGATGAGTATTATCGAAAAACCGTATGATTTTAAAAATGGCGGCAATTTCATCTTTATATAATTCATTCAATCACAAAATCAAAATAAGTGTCGGGGTAGGGTTCATTTTTTAGCGTGTAGTGCCACCACTCCATATCATAATTTTTGAATCCGTGTTTTTCCATGAGCGATTTGAGCAGAAGCCGGTTGATTTTCTGCTGACGGCCGATATTTGTATTGACTGTGTGCGAGAGCTCATTGAAACAATCAAAACCGGTTCCCATATCCAGGCTGTTGTCAGCAAAGCGTTTTACTGCGGGCAGGTAACATTCATATAATTGTTGCCCGGGCACGTAGTCGGCCTGTGACGGGGCGGGCAGGGGAACAATGGTCAGATCGACTGTACTGCCGCGGCTGTGGCCGGATTTGCTGTCGATATAGCCGTCTTTGAATAAGTTTCGTTTGTCAACGGTGGGATAGAATTCTTTCCTCGTTTTGGTGTTTTCAATTTCTCTGGCCCAGCGGACAAAATGATTAACAGCTCTTTGAGGCCGGTAGCAATCATAAATTTTCAATGTCAGCGAATAGGGCTCGAGGTCTTTTTGAACTTTCGCCAACGCCTGGGCGGCTTCTTGGGTAAGATAACATTTTGGCGCCAGGTAGCCGTTGACTTTTTCTCCTAAAAAATTATGAGAGCCATAGTAACGGATATCGAGAAGCACGTCGGGAATTGTTTTTTGTATATCAACAAATCCATCAGGTATTTTATCAGCATCAGCGGTAAAAGCGATTGGCGGGTAACACAAAGATATAAAAATAAGCAATATAAACAAAATCTTAATTTTCATAGAAAAGAGCCTCCGTTCAATTTTTTATTCCGGTAATGATAAGCGGCGATGCCGCGGGATCAAGCCATTCGAGAATCTTCACAATATCCTCTTCTGAAACAGCCACACAGCCGGCTGTAGGGATACAGTCACATTTCCAGATATGTAAAAAGATGGCGCTGCCGTTTCCCTTGATGACAGGGTCGGTGTTATATTCGATAACGGTTCCGTATTTGTAAAGATTGTCGTTGCGTTTCATTAGTTCATAAGAAGAGGCGTGTGTGTCCCGCTTATTTGTCCAGCGGTTATAATCCTCGGCCTGAGGGTCATCAACCCAGATGTCGTCTGCGAATGCCTGACGATAGGGCATTTTGGTGTTCACGGACTCATCATATCCGAAGGTTCTTTTAAGAGGATAGATGCCGGAAGGTGTTCTGCCGTCGCCCTCTCTTTTTTCTCCTGCGGGGGCAAAACCATTTCTGCCGATTACAGCCTTCATAGGTTCGAAAACAGTCCGCCATTTATTTCCCTGTTTTTCCACGGCATAAATCGTTGTTCTGGTGAAGAAAAGAAAACTGTTATCTTGCACCAAAAGAATCTGGGCGGATTTGCCGATTTGATTTTCGCGGGATGTCAGAAAATTTACAGCATCAAATTTCGTTCCTAAAGGAGCTAAAACACATCCCTGTAAGGATAAAAGCTGTACAAGTATTGAAAATAAAAGGATAATTTTAAATGATATATTTATCTTCATAAAATTATTATAAATTTCGGAATTCCGGCACTACAATACGGCAAATATATAAAAAAATCAAGTAATAACGTGGCATCAACTTATTCTTGACTTAAAATATTTTTTCGTGGTAGCTAGAGCCATCTATAATCAGGACACTGTAAATCTCAATTTTACTCTCAAGGGAAAGATATAGATGTCGGATCACTTCACATTGATGATTATTCCTAACCGCAAAAGCGGGGTTAAGAAAATATCCGTTCCTAAAGTCTTTATTCGCAATGTTTTAATCGGTCTGATTGCCGTGATTCTCGTCACCCTCTATGTCGTTTACGATTATGCCAGTATTAAAAGAGATCGTGCGGAATTGGCAAGACTCAGGGCACAAACCAAAGAACAGGCTCAGCAAATCCGGGAAATGGCCATGAAAGTGGATGAATTCTCGGGCCGGATGGAAGACCTCAGGCAGATTGATAAAAAAATAAGAGTGCTGGCCTATGAAACCGGCAGGGATAAAAAATTAGTTCTGGGCATCGGCGGACCGGACAGTGAAACAAAAATCAAGGATTTGCTGGATAAAGATAATAATCAATTAATGGCCGGAATGCGGAAAAATATTGAAAAACTTAATGAAGACGCTGATGCAAGAGAAAAGAGTTTCAATGAATTATTGGTTTTTTTACACGAACAAAAATCCGTTCTTGCTTCAACGCCGTCTTTATGGCCGGTACAGGGATGGGTAACATCGGAATTTGGCACAAGAAGATCTCCTTTTAGATCCGGAGTTGAATTTCATAAAGGTCTGGATATATCGACAAGGTTCGGCAAGGAAATAGTTGCTCCGGCTGACGGACTGGTCGTTAACATCGGTTCTGAGCCGCAAGATGGAAATTTTATAAAGATCGATCATGGACACGGCTTCAGTACCGCGTTCCTGCACCTATCCAGAATGGCTGTAAAGCAGGGAGCCCGAGTGAAAAAGGGACAGACAATAGGTTATGTCGGCGATACAGGTCGAAGCACTGGTTCGCATCTGCACTATTGTGTTTGGGTCAATAATATTCCGGTCAATCCCAGAAGATATTTAAGATAATGATTGACTGATCCGGACTGAAGTTATATTATAATAAAATATTTAAAATTACCGGTTACTTTACCGGTTTTTTTTTAAAAAGAGATGAAGAATTAAAGGTAAAAAATGCTGGAAAATATACTGAAAAAAGTTTTTGGGACAAAAAATGATCGGGAATTAAAGCGGCTGTCGATACTTCTCAAAGAGATCAATAATTTTGAACAGGAGATAATGTCATTAAGTAATGAAGAATTACAGGCAAAGACTCCTTATTTCAAGGAAAAATTAAAGAACGGTTTGACTCTTGACGATATTTTAACCGAAGCTTTTGCCGTGGCGCGGGAAGCTTCGCGTCGCACTTTGTCCATGAGACCTTTCGACGCTCAGATCATCGGAGGAATTGCTTTGCATGAAGGCAAGATAGCTGAGATGAAAACCGGCGAGGGTAAAACACTGGCCGCTACCTTGCCTCTTTATCTGAACGCTCTGGAAGGAAAAGGATGCCATGTTGTTACCGTCAATGATTATCTGGCCCGAAGAGACTCGGTGTGGATGGGGCCGATTTATAAATTTTTAGGCTTAAGCGTCGGTGTTGTTATTCATGGCCTGGATGACCCCGAAAGAAGAGACGCTTACCATTGCGATATTACCTATGGAACCAACAATGAATTCGGCTTCGATTATCTTCGAGACAATATGAAATTTACTCTCGATGATTATGTCCAGCGCGAGTTCAATTATGCTATTGTTGACGAAGTGGACAGTATCCTGATTGATGAAGCCAGGACGCCTTTGATTATTTCCGGTCCCTCCGAGGAATCAACGGACAAATATTATAAAATAAATCAAATTATTCCCCGGTTAAAAAAAGAGAGCGACTACTCGATAGATGAAAAAAGCCGTACGGTGGTTCTGACAGAAGAAGGTGTCGCCCATGTAGAGAAAATGCTGAATGTGCAGAATCTTTACGAGCCGCGAAATATAGAAATCCTTCATCATGTCAATCAGGCGCTCCGCGCCCATACTTTATTTAAGAATGATGTGGATTATCTGGTTAAAGACGGCGAAGTTGTAATCGTAGATGAATTTACCGGCAGAGTCATGCCCGGCCGTCGTTACAGCGACGGACTGCATCAGGCTCTGGAGGCCAAGGAAAATGTCAAAATCGAAAGGGAAAATCAAACTCTGGCTTCCATTACTTTTCAGAACTATTTCAGAATGTACAAAAAATTAGCCGGCATGACGGGAACCGCCGATACGGAGGCAGAGGAATTTAAGAAGATTTACAACCTGGATGTTCTGGTGATTCCGACCAACATGCCGATGATCCGTAACGACTATAACGATTTAATTTACAAAACCGAAAAGGAAAAAATCAACGCAGTCATCAAAGAGGTCAAAGAATTGAATAAGGCCAAAAGGCCTGTTTTGATCGGAACGATTTCAATTGAGAAGTCGGAGATGTTGAGTAAACATTTAACCCGTTCAGGAATTAAACACCACGTTCTCAACGCGAAAAATCATGAA
>JAJFTS010000130.1 GCA_021372815.1 Deltaproteobacteria bacterium
TAACTTTATTATTCAGTAACTTAAGTTATAATTATTCAAGAACATTATTAAGAGGGAAATTGCAACCGATAGTTGAATTTTAGAAAAGGTCCGCATTAAATTTATTTTATTAAGGTGTTTATTATTTATATAAATATATCAATAAATCAATGAAAATAGCGAAAAAATATAATTGTATAAATATATAAATATATATTGAACAAGTTTTTAATGTAAATCGATAGGATGAACTTTTAACAATGGTTTCTTCCGGTATTTTGTCCGTATTTTTCATTTATTTTAAAATAAATAGTGTTATTATTTAACATCTTCGTCAGTAAAGGCGAAGTCTACTTAAATGAATCAACAGGAGCGGGGAATGTTGTTATGCGGAAATGCCCTTTTTGTGACGAATTGAATCGTGACGATGTAATCCAATGCCGGCGCTGCGGTGAATGGCTTGATATGGTGGCGCCTAAGCCAAAGAAGAAAAAAGACACAAGAATCGATTTTAAAAAAATATGGAGCACGTATGGTGTTGTCATAATCCTTATGATAATAATCCTGGCGGCCCTTCTTTTTAAAGTTTCACATAAAGTGGTTTCCGAAAAAAATCTAAAACAGGCGGCAAATATCGTTTCCCCGTCGGCGGAAAAGCCTCTGCCGGAGGTTGAACCTCCTGTTGTTTCAACACCCGGCCCAGCCGCCGACTTGATTAAGAAGGCGGAAGCCCTGTGCTCACCTGATTGGGTATGCCCCCAGGAGGCAATCGATTATCTGACGGAAGCCATCAGACTGGAACCTGATAACAAGTCTGCCTATTTGTTAAGAGGCGGGGCTTATTATAAATTGAAAAAGGATAACCTTGCCGTTGGGGATTACAGCAATGCCATCAAACTTGATCCGGACAATGCCCGTACTTACGCATTGAGGGGTTTCGCTTATGGCGCTTTGGGACAGTATCAATCGGCTATTGCAGACTTCGATAAATCTATCTCCCTTAAGCCCGATAAAGCTTCTTATTACCAGGGACGAGCGAATATTTACATTTTTTCAAAAAACACGGAAGAAGCGTGCCTCTCCTTTAAGAAGGCTTGCGACCTGGGCGCCTGCGAACAATACCAAAAGCTGAAACAACAAGGCCGTTGCCGGGAATAAGAGGAAGGCGCAGGCGGTCAGGAGACTTCCTGCCGGACAAATGTCGGTTTGTCAGGTAAAACCGGCGCGAGGCTTGCCGCACCGATTGCGTAGCGGGCAAATACTGTTCGAAAAATGTTCTGCAGTGAAGAAGGTATTTTTATAATTGTCGCGCAATATAAAAATTTATATCCGGTTGTAATTTTTTAATTTGACACAAAATCATTCTTTAGTTATTTGTACAGCAAGTCAGAATCATCCGTAATAAGCTTTAGCCGGAATCTTTTGTCTCTCGCAAAAGCCCCGTCTCAGGTAAGAAACGAAAAAGGATTGACGATGTGAAAAATAAACCATCTGTCTATAGTACTGCCCGGGAGCAAAATTCTGCGGGTGAGTCACAGCCCGGAAGCGAGGAAAGGTTTCGAAATCTTCTTGAAAATATCCAGGAAGGATATTTTGAGGTCGATCTTGCCGGTAATTTTACCTTTTTCAATGATAACGTTTGCCGGGTTCTTGGTTATTCCAGTGAAGAATTAATGGGGATGAATAACCGGCATTACACGGACAGTAAGGAGTTGGAAAGGGTTTTTCAAGCCTATAACAAAGTTTACCTGACGGGAGACCCCAACAAAGAATTCGGCTGGCAGATATTCAGAAAAGACGGAATTAAAAGATATATCGAAGGATCCATATCTTTAAGTAAAGATTCGTCAGGCAGGCCATCAGGATTTAGAGGAGTTGTCCGCGACGTTACCGAACGTAAGCAGATGGAAGAATTTCTGCGCCAGAGCGAGGAGAAATATCGGACGGTTCTTGAAAATATCGAAGACGGCTATTACGAAGTAGATCTAGCCGGTAACTTTACCTTTTTCAATAATTCCATGTGCCAGATTCTCGGATATTCCAAACTGGAAATGATGGGGATGAATAACCGGCTATTTACGGATAAGGAAAATGCCGGAAAGCTTTATCGGGTATTCAACAGGGTTTATAAAACCGGTAGGCCCGCTAAAGAATTTGACTGGCAGATTATCAGAAAGAACGGCGCCAAAAGATATATTGAAGCATCCGTTTCCCTGCTGAAAGATTCATCAGGCAACTCGAACGGCTTTAAAGGAATTGTTCATGATATCACCGAGCGCAGGAAAACAGAAGAGAGATTGCATGCCGAAGAACGGCGCTTCCGCACTCTTACCGAGCAATCTTCGGATATTATTCTTCTTATAGACAAAGAAGGAAGGATAACATATGAAAATCCGGCAGCGAATATTTTGGGAATTGATTCCAGGGAAAGGGTAGGCGCCAGCGTTTTCGAACGTATTCATTCCGATGATGTGCAGTCTGTCATCGAAGCATACAATGTATTGTTTAATGATAAAAACGCTCCCTCTCAGAAAGCTGAGGTGCGTCTTCGCCACGCGGATGGAAGCTGGCACACTTTTGAAACCATCGGCAGCAGTCTGGTTAAAAATAATGTTATTGAGGCTGTGATCATTAATCTGCGTGACATCACCGATCGTAAAAAAGCGGAACAAAATCTTTTCCTCATTAAAAAGGCGGTGGAGAGCTCGGGAGACGCTATCGGTTTATCCGATCCTGAAGGACATCACTTCTATCACAACAAAGCATTTACTGATCTTTTTGGATATACGGTGGAAGAACTTCAGACCGTGGGAGGCGGACCGTCCATTTATGTGGACAAGGATGTCGGTAAAACTGTATTTGACACCATCAAAGATGGAGGGTCCTGGAGCGGCGAAACAGAACTTATATCAAAAAGCGGAAACAAATTTACGGTTCTGCTGCGTGCGGATGCGATAAAGGACGACAGCGGCAAAATTATCGGTCTGATAGGTTTGCACACCGATATGACCGAAATCAAAAAAGCAGAAAGGTTGATCAGGGAGAGCGAAGAAAAATACCGTCTTCTGGCAGATCATATGAAAGACCAGATATGGCTCATGGATCTGGATTTAAAATGGAAATATATCAGTCCCTCGGTGGAGAAGTTGCTGGGATACAATATTGATGAGCTTCAAAGGCTTACATTGGATAAACTCATTACCGAAACATCTTTGGAAACTGTTCTGGAGTTTCTTTCGGTCGAAATGCCCAGAGCGGTGGCTGCTCCACCCTCCTATATATTAAAGCGTTTGCTGGAAATAGAATGCCGCTGCAAAGACGGCCGTATTTTATGGATGGAAAGCTCGTTTAGTTTCATCCGGGACGAAAACGGCAACCCTTTGTCCATCCTGGGCGAGGCCAGAAACATCACGGAGCGTAAGTTGGCGGAAGATGAGCTTCAACGCACTCTGGAAAGCCTCAGAAAAGCCGTCGGCACCACGATTCAGGTAATGATCTCCGCTTTGGAAATGAAGGATCCCTATACAGCCGGTCATCAGTCGCGGGTTGCGGATATTGCCAGGGCCATTGCCACGGAAATGAATCTGGATCTGGAGAGAGTTGATGGAATCCGGATGGCAGGCACCATCCATGACATCGGGAAATTATCCATACCCTCGGAGATATTGACCAAGCCTACAAAACTGACAAATATAGAATTTGCCATGATTAAGGAACACAGCCAGAATGGTTATGAGATGTTGAAGAACGTGGAATCTTCCTGGCCGCTTGCGGAGATAGTTCGTCAGCATCATGAGCGAATAAACGGCTCGGGTTATCCGAGAAAGCTGAAGGGTGATGAAATTCTTATTGAAGCCCGCATTTTGGCCGTGGCGGATGTCGTGGAAGCTATGGCTACCCACCGTCCCTATCGTGCTTCGTTGGGCATCGAAGCCGCTCTGGAGGAAATCGAAAAAAACAAAGGAATCCTTTATGACGAAGCGGTTGCCGCTGCCTGTCTGAAATTATTCAGGGAGAAAGGCTATAAACTTATGTAAAGTGAGCCGACCGCCCGGAAATTCATTTGCTCCGCGGAGAAATTATATGCCTGTGAAAAAAGAAAAGCGCAAAAGAGATATTGAAAAAAATTACAGTGCAAAACAGTTTGTCCTTAAGTTAAGGAGGCTGGCGGACCGCATTGAAAGCGGCAATCGCTTCCGGATACAAGTGGCGGGAGAACGGATAAACGTTCCATCCGATGCCGTTATCAATATTGAGCATGAACGCGGTTCTTCAGAGGAAGAGCTGGAATTCCAGCTAAAATGGAAAATTGTCCGCTAATCAATAAACTTTGGAATCCTTATTTCCACTCAACGACTTTGCGGCAAATGATGTGGATAATATCTTTGCCGTAAGAGAGAAATTTTCCGTCAATTATCAATATTCTTGACAGTTTTTATCATCTCGGTTATCTTTAGTCACTGAAAAATCAACGAAGGAGAACAAGCATGTCGAAAACCAGAATGATAAGATATGCACTTTTAGTATTTCTGCTTTTACCCTTAATCTCTTTTGCGGAAACGCAGAAAATGAAAGAACATAAAGTGATCAAGGGAGATACCCTTTGGGATATTTCAGCCAAGGAATTACGCGATCCCTTCTTATGGCCCAGGATATGGAAAGAAAATAAATGGATAGCTAATCCTAACTTAATTTATCCCGGCCAGATCATCAAGATTCCCATTTATCTTATTCAGAAGGAAAAGAGCGCGGAGGAAGCCGCGCCAAAACCGGCGGCTGTCTCTCAGGAACCGGCGATTGAAGTGGAAGCGCCGGTGAAGGAAGAGGTAAAGAAAGAAACGGTTGAGATAAAGAAGTATCCTCTTGTTGACAGGAATATTTTTATGGCCAGCGGTTACATTGCGGATACGATTCCCGGAGCAGGTAAGATCGACGATGCTCCGTCTGTTCAAACGCTGTTTGGCAACAACGACCTGGTCTATGTTGCTCTCGATCGTCCCGCACATATCGGAGATAAATTTTATGTGATAAATGTCTCTGAACGGATAGAGCATCCCATCACAGGCAGAAAGATCGGTTATATCATATCGATTGCCGGGGTGGCCGAGATTGTGCAAGTTAAAAAAGGTGAAACGTTGGGGAAGATAACGAAATGCTTCGAAGAGATTGCAAAGGGTTATCTCCTGGAACCTTATTATGAAATAGAAACTCCTTTGACGACGGGACATTTTCGCAGGCCGGATATGAACGGAATGATTATCGCCGTCGGCGATCAGATGCTGTATCGAGCCATGTTGGATATTGTTTATATCGATAAGGGATGCAAAGACGGCATCGAGACGGGGGATAAATTCAGGACCTACGCAGTTGATGATCATGCGGTGCCGAACGGTGTCATCCAGGTGATTAGTTGTCGTGATCATACAGCGACTGCTATCATCCTTAACAGCACAGCTCCGATTTCGCCCGGAAATATCTTTGCGAAGCTGGAAAAGAATTAAAACAGTTACACGGCCTGAAGCGAGGCAATAATTTATTTACGTTACATTGCGAAGATAAGGTAAAGGCAAAAAGACAGAATCGATTCTCTTGAAATGAGGAGAAGAAGTGGAATGATTTGATGGGGGCACGCTGCGAATTGACCACGGAGCCGCACGTTAGCCCTTCAGCCTCATTTTAAGTTTCCCGCTGTTGAAACCGTGCAGATTCTATATTAACTTTTTATTAAACGGCATTTTTTATTTTATTCAATTTTCCGGTGATTCATAAACTTTATTAATAATTGGCAACAAAACAACAATAATAAGTCTATGTAATCAGGAGAACCCTCCAATATTATTAATCTTGAAATTGACGGCGATAAAAAGTTATTATAAAAACGCTTTACGAATTACTAAAGGGGCATCCTTTGGCTAGTAAAAAACGAAAGATCGCTATAATCATTTTTATAGCAGCGATCACGATAGGCGCGATTTTCGCGTCTGCCTGGTTTTATGCCTCGTATCAGCTTTCACGGCTGGACAGCTCTAAAGAATCCATCACGAAAACCCTGGAAGAAAAGCTGAACCGTGCCGTCGCCTATGAAACCGTAAAAGCCTCCCTGACTTTACGAGACGGTCTGTCTCTAAGATTTACCAATGTGGTAATTACGGAAAAGGATCGTTCATCGGAGTTTTTGAATATCAAAAACGCATTTTTACGGGTGAAAATAATTCCTCTTTTGAGAAATCGTCTGGTCTTTCGGGAGGTTGTTCTTAATCAACCCACCGTGTCGTTAAAAAGGGACAGCGCCGGGGTGTTGAATATTGCCGATCTTTTAACCAGGAAAAAAGATGACACCACACCGGAATTTCGGAAACTGATTGTTGAACAGGGAGCGGTGACTTTTTCCGACGAAGCCGCCGGCGGGCAGAGTCTTTCAACATCCCTGGACAATCTCTATTGCCGGATTGATTCGCCCTTTTGGACAAAAAGATCTCACTTCCACATTAAAACCTCCGTTATCGAGGATAAAAACACAGCCCAACTGGAGCTTGACGGCTCTTACCGGCCCGCTCCTTCCGGTAAGCCGGTATATGAGAGCACAGTGAGAACATCCGTCAATTTAAAAGGAGCGGATATAAAACATTACAGTCCATATCTTGAAAAATATACACCGGTCCGACAAATGACCGGTTACCTGAATGCGGATATGAAATTTTCAGGAAAATTTTCGGATTTCAAATCAAAAGGGACCATCACGGTAAAGGACGCCCGGTTTTATTATCCGGGTGTTTTTCGGGATACTCTGCAGCCGGGGCTGATTCAGATCAACTACGCTTTGAAACGCGATACGGAAAGTCTTAATCTGGATATTGGAAATCTGGCGGTTGATAAGTTTAAGGCGAAAGGAAGTTTTGTCATTGATGATCTGGATAAGAAAGATCCGCTTTTGAAAGCATCCGCCGCAACGGCTGTATTCTCCCTGAAAGAAATGAAATCCTATATTCCCTGGGGAATCATCCATAAGGGGGTGGGCGGTTTCATCGAGGCTCATGTCACGGATGGTAATTACCGGCTTATTGAAGGAAAACTTGCGGGACGACTGAGTCAGATAAAAAATATGAATAAAAAGGAAAACGCCGATGTCCTTTTCATCAGGGCGGATGTGAACAAGGGTGTTTTCGAAGCCGGAGGAACCTCGCCTGCCTTTCATAATATCAGCGGCATACTGGAATTGAAAAACCGGCAGTTTTCACTGAAAAAGACGAGGGGACTATTCGGCTCTTCACCATTCACCATAGAAGGCGGTATTTCCGATTTTGCGGAACCGCATCCGTCTGTTTACAATGCTCATATGAAAATTCAACCCGCACGCGATGAAGTTCTGTGGCTTCTGGGAAAAGAAAAATTCCGCTCTTTGGGTTTCAAGGGGAATTCGGCACTGACTCTGTCCGGGAACGGCCCGGCTGATAATTTCCGTATCGACGCCCGTTGGGATTTGACACAGTCCGCTTATGTGTATCCGGATTTTATGGAGAAACCGGCGGCAAGAAAAAATCAGCTTACGGCCCAAATCGTTTTGAATAAAGATGCCTTCAATATCTCTTCCTTTAATTACGATCTGCCGCCGCTGAATGCAACCGGAGCGATGATGTTTCGCTATGCCGGGGAGAAACCGGCGTCTATTAATATTCAGGCGAAGGCTTTCGATGTCCGCGACGTCGCGCCGCTTTTTCCTTTTCTGCGATCTTTTAATCCGGCGGGAAAATGTTCGCTCGCCGTTTCAGGCCGGGGTGATTTAAACGATGCCGGCTCTATGCAATGGAACGGGAATATCTCGTTGTCCAATGTTTTTCTTACGCCGTCTTCCGGCATCAAATCTCTGAG
>JAJFTS010000182.1 GCA_021372815.1 Deltaproteobacteria bacterium
TATTGCCGGAGTTGATGAAGCGGGCAGGGGGCCTTTGGCGGGACCGGTAGTAGCTGCGGCCGTAATTTTTCCTCCTGATTATGTAAATACGGAAATAAACGATTCCAAAAAGCTCTCGGCCGCCAAAAGAGAAAAATTATACGGGGTGATTGAAAAAGACGCTCTTTCCGTCGGCGTAAAAGTTGTTGACGCGGATGTGATTGATGACTTCAATATTTTACAGGCCAGCCTGCAGGCCATGCGCGAAGCTGTTCTTGAGTTATCGTCTTCTCCCGATTTTATTTTAGTAGACGGCCTGCATCGCATTCCAATCATCACACCGCAGAAGCCCTTGGTCAAGGGAGACAACTTAAGCGTTTCCATTGCCGCGGCTTCCATTATCGCTAAAGTAACACGCGACCGGATTATGGAAATATATCACCGTCAGTTTCCTCAATACAATTTTCTGAAAAACAAGGGATACGGCACAAAGGAACATCTTAACGCCATCAGGCAATACGGCATCTGTAAAATTCATCGTAAATCATTTCATGTTAAAAACCTGAATCAGTCATCGTTTGACTTCACTTTTTAAAATGAAAGATCTGACAAAAATTTTCACGGGGAAAAAAGGCGAAAAAATAGCGGCGGCTTTTCTTACAAAAAGCGGTTATCGCATCCTGGAAACGAACTTCCGCTGCGCTTTCGGCGAAATAGACATTATTGCCCGGGAAAACGGAGAACTTGTCTTCGTCGAAGTTAAAACAAGAAAATCAGAAGCGCTGGGATATCCGGAGCAGGCGGTGGGAATAAAAAAACAGAGAAAGATTTCTCAACTGGCATTATTTTATTTACAGGAAAAAAAACTTGTCGCCGCGAAAGCACGATTTGACGTCGTGGCAATCACATTATCGGCTCCGGAAAATGAAATCAGATTGATTAAAAATGCTTTTGATTTTATCTCCTGAGATTCGGATATTTTAAAAATGCAGCAGGATATTGTCCGCCAAAACCGGATCATTCTATTTTGAAGACTTACTTTGCCTCTCTTACGAAAAGCATCTTTTAAAGATGGGTCAAAGCCTTCTTGCCGATAGGATAAACGTTAAATCCGATTGAAAAACATTTTTTATGATCAATAATATTACGGCCGTCGAAAAGAAATGCCGGTTTAACCATGGAGCGGTATATTTTTCTGAAATCCAATCTCCGGTATAGATCCCAGTCGGTGAGTATAACCAGAGCATGGCAGCCGGCAGCGGCCCGATAAGTATCTTCAACATACTTTATGTTGCCTTCGATTCCCGAAAGCTCCATCGCTGCATTTTTCAGGGCACGTGGATCAGAGATAATTATTTCCGCATGTTCCGCCAGTAATTGTTGGGAAATATAGATGGCGGGACTTTCCCTGGTGTCGCTGGTATCGGCTTTAAAAGCAAAGCCTAATACACATATTTTTTTACCGGCCAACGTGCCGAACATATTGTTTAAAATATTGGCGATAAAACGTTCCTGCTGGTACTGATTGATCTTCACAACGCTTTCCCAATAGGAAGCAACATCCTTCAATCCGTAATAACTGCACAAATAAACAAGGTTCAAAATATCCTTTTTAAAACAAGACCCGCCGAAACCGATGCCGGCTTTCAGAAATTTATTTCCGATCCGGCTGTCCATACCCACCGCTCTGGCCACTTCCGTAATATCGGCTTCGGTTTTTTCGCATAAAGCAGAAATGGAATTGATGGACGATACACGCTGAGCCAGAAAAGCATTGGCGACTAATTTGGATAATTCACTGCTCCACAGGTTGGATGTGATGATCTTCTTTAAAGGAATCCATCGTGCATAGATGCCCATCAATTCGCGTCGGGCTTTTAATCCGCTTTTTGTTTCATGAGAACCGATGAGAACGCGGTCAGGATTTTCCAGATCGTTAATAGCTGTCCCTTCGGCCATAAATTCCGGATTGGAAAGAACTTCAAATTTAATTCTGCCTTTTGCTGAGGATAAAATTTTTTCCATGGCCAGCGCGGTTTTAACGGGCAACGTGCTCTTTTCTATGACTATTTTAGAGGACTGTGAATATTTTAAAATTTGACGCGCTGTTTTTTCCCAATACTGTAAATCAGCGGCCATGTCCGCTCCGGCACCGTATGTCTTGGTGGGCGTATTAACGCTGACAAAAATAATATCATTATCCTTTATCTGATTGGCGATGTCCTTACTGAAGAATAAGTTTTTGCCTCTGGTCTCTTTTACTATTCGCTCAAGTCCCGGTTCATATACAGGAAGTTGTGATGAATTCCAGGCATCAATTCGTTCGTGATTGATGTCTACTACTGTAACACGATAATCCGGACATTTATACGCAATCATCGCCATAGAGGGAGCGCCGACATATCCGGCTCCGATGCAAAGTATTTTTTTCTTAAACTTCATTATGCCTTTTATCCCCTTGTAATAATTATGGTATTTTTAATATTTTACGAAAATATTCTATTGTTCTTAACAGACCGGTTTCTAAATTAATTTTTGGTTTCCAGCCGATCATTTCAGCGGCAAGCGTTATATCCGGCCTTCGCTGAACAGGGTCGTCTGCCGGCAAGGGCAAAAATTCAATTTCAGAATTACTTTTCGTCATTCCGATGACAGTTTTCGCCAACTCTAAAATGGTGAATTCAGCAGCATTGCCGATATTGACCGGACCGTAAAATTCATCGGATGAATTCATCATTTTAATTAATCCGTCAATTACATCATCAACGTAACAAAAAGATCTGGTATGGGAACCGTCTCCGTAAACAGTAATTTTTTTCCCTTCCAGGGCCTGAATGATGAAATTACTGACCACGCGGCCGTCATTCACAGCCATCCGCGGCCCATAGGTGTTAAAGATTCTGACGATTTTTACATTGACTGAATTTTGCCGGCGATAATCCATCATCAGACATTCTGCAGCTCTTTTCCCTTCATCATAACAGCTGCGAACTCCTATCGGATTAACTTTCCCCCAATAGGATTCATTTTGCGGATGCACTTCAGGGTCTCCGTATATTTCCGAAGTTGAAGCCTGAAGGACTTTTGCCTTTGTCCTTTTGGCAATACCCAAAACATTAATCGCTCCCATAACGTTTGTTTTGATGGTTTTAATCGGATTATATTGATAATGAACCGGAGATGCCGGACATGCAAGATTATAAATCTCATCAACTTCCAGATATATGGGATTGATGATATCGTGACGAATGAGTTCAAAGCGAGGATTCTGCAAAAGATGGTCAATATTTTTCTTGTCACCCGTAAAAAAATTATCCAGACAAATGATATCGTTGCCCTCATGCAACAATCTTTCGCAGAGATGAGAACCTAAAAATCCGGCTCCTCCGGTAATTAATATGTGTTTTGTCATATTATTTTTTTTCGTTCATGGATATCTAAAGTTGAACTATTAAACCTGAAATATACCGCGGATGTCAACTACAAAAATAATCTTATTCGTCCGGATTGATGGGCCGGAAAGAAAAACAAAACCAACCCTTGTGCCGATTCAGATATATTTCTTGAAGTGTTTTATTTACTATGATAGTTGATTTTACCAAGTATAAAAATTCATTTATCCGGTAAGCAGCTTGAGGAGATTGGTATGGATGCGAATTCCATCATTAAAGAAGATAAAGTAATTCATGATCTGACTGATGCATATCAGGAACCGAATAACGGAAACAAACAGGACGTTATTATTGTTGACGGACGCGGCTACGAAAATCATGATCAGAAAGAAAATGACATATACACTCTTGTTGACATAATCGAAGACTCTCAAACCGGAGATAAAATATACGAAGATATTATAAAACGGGCGGAAAAAATCGTTGAAAATATCGCTCGTCAAATGATTCCCGAAATAGCTGAAAGAATCATAAAAGAAGAAATTGAAAAGATTAAAAACAACGGTTCCGCTGAATAAGAACCCTTGACATGACTGTATCGTTTTATATTATATTTCAAATCCATAGAACGGTCAGACTCAACTTTATATTTATATCAACCGAATTTATTAAAATATCTTAGAGAATTTACTGTGCGCGTAAAAAGGAGAATTTATGAGATTTTTCAGATATAATATTTTTTTGATGGTCATCCTATCAATGATGATGGGATGTGCCGCCAAGTCGCAAAATATTACAAATCAAAATGAAAAAGATAAAATACAAGCCAAAATCATCGCCGTCCTGCCGATAGAAAGCAAAAGCTCAAACGATAAAGCCGTTCAGTTATTGCGTTCCAGACTTTTGGAAGAACTTTATTTTAAGGGTTATCCCAAAATACCTCTGGAAACCGTAGATGCAAAACTGGAATCTTTACACGTAAAAAAAGTTTATGCCGTCCCGCCTCAGAAATTAAAAGAAATATTGGGTGCTGATGCGGGAATGTATTGTTCATTAACGGAAGATAATAAATCGAAAATATTTTATGCACCCATAAAAATAGCTGTCCGTTGTGAATTGCGAAGCACAGAGACAGGAGATGTGCTCTGGAAATCCCAATCCGAATCTGTCAGGAGAAATTTTGATTTTACCAACAAAGGATTGGAGAAAAAATCACGCCAGGATTTCGAAGCCGTCATTGATGAAGTTGTAAACAAAGTAATCAAGACTTTGCCGGATGGTCCGAATTTGCGCAGTTAAAAATGTCGATAATGAAAAAATAAATTTTAAACATCGGTAACAAAGATTTTGAAAAGAGGCCTTGAATGAACATTCCCAATTTTTTGTCTTTGTTAAGAATTATTCTTGTTCCTGCCATAGTAATATTTTTAATCCAGGATGAATATGCCAGGGCGCTGATTGCTTTTTCGATTGCCGGTCTTACTGACGCTTTAGACGGCACGCTGGCGCGCCTGTTGAATAAACAAACCGAATTGGGAGCTTTTCTGGACCCTCTGGCGGATAAAACACTCCTCTCCACAAGCTTTATCTCCCTGTCTATTTTCGGTTTGATTCCCAGCTGGCTTACCGTAATTGTCATCAGCAGAGACCTTATTATTCTCATAGGAATAATAACATTATCAATGATGTCGGTAACTTATGAGATTAAACCCGTTTTTGTCAGCAAGATAACAACAGCTTTGCAAATAGCGACTGTTTTTCTTGCCCTGTTTTTTAAAATCTTTTCCTTCCCTATGATAAATTACGATTTAATTAAAATTATTTCCTGGATGACCGCTTCTTTCACTATTATTTCCGGATTGGTTTATATATTTAAAGGAATAAAATTTCTCAATCACACCGCTTAAAAATAAGCTAATAAATAAGATATTTAGCTTGACATCGCTGCTTTTTACTGCTATTTACCCAACGCTAAAAAAACTTGGCAATTTGTAGGCAAGTAGCTCAGGGGGAGAGCGCCATCCTGACGCGGTGGATGTCCAGGGTTCAAATCCCTGCTTGCCTACCATTTTTAATAAAAAATGTCGTAAGTTTATATATACTTCAAGGGCATCAGCAAGACGTGATGCCCTTTTAAAATGAATTCAAGGTGTTGTTTTTTAATTTATGGATATAAAAGTTACTTTTTCCGATAATAAAGAAATTTCTTTCAAGGAAGGAATCCCTGCGATTGAAGCTGTTAAAGCATGGAAACAGGAAGCGCTTTCTTCTGCCGTAGCGGTCAAAATCAACAAAACACCCGTAGATTTAAGTTCTCCTATCAAAGAAGATTCCAAACTTGAATTAATAGATATATCCTCATCTGAAGGATTGTCTATCCTTCGTCACAGCATATCTCATGTGATGGCCCAGGCCGTTCAGGAAGTTTTTCCGGGTGCAAAAGTCAGCATTGGGCCTTCTATTGAAGATGGCTTTTATTACGATTTTGAATATCAAGAAACTTTCGCCGTTGATGATTTTCCCAAGATCGAAAAGCGGATGAAGAAAATAATTGACGCTGATTATCCTTTCGTCCGGGAAGAATTTTCCCGCGCGGCAGCCGTAAAATTATTTGAAGAAAAAAAGGAAAATTACAAAGTCGAATTAATCAATGACCTGCCTGAAGATGTTCAGGAAGTCAGCATCTACAAGCAGGGCGATTACATTGATTTATGCCGCGGTCCTCACATACCTTCAACGGGCATGATCAAAGCCTTTAAGCTTCTGAACGTCGCGGGAGCATACTGGCGCGGCAATGAAAACAACAAAATGTTGCAGCGTATTTACGGCACCGGTTTCGCCACTGAAAAAGAACTCAGCGAATATTTGAATTTGTTGGAAGAAGCGAAGAAAAGAGACCATCGCCGTCTGGGCAGGGAACTTGATCTTTTTCAGGTCAATGAAGAAGCCGGCCCCGGTCTGGTTATCTTTCACCCCAAAGGCATGCTGTTACGCTACCTGATCGAAGAATGGGAAAGGAAAGAACATTTGAAACGCGGTTATGACATGGTTATGGGACCGCAGATACTTAAAGTCGATCTGTGGAAAAAATCCGGACATTTCGATCATTACCGCGAAAATATGTATTTTACCGAAGTCGATGAACAGGTTTACGGCATCAAGCCGATGAATTGCCTGTCGCACATGCTGATCTATAAATCGAAAATCAGAAGCTACCGTGATTTGCCCTTGCGCTATTTCGAGTTGGGCACGGTTCATCGTCACGAGAAAACCGGCGTTTTGCATGGTTTGCTGAGAGTAAGACAATTCACACAGGATGACGCTCATATACTTTGCATGCCGGAACAGCTGAATTCGGAAATTCGCGCCATTGCCGATTTTGTCAATTACGCCATGGGAATTTTCGGATTTGAATATGAAGTGGAATTAAGCACAAGACCCGAAAATTCCATCGGTTCCGATGAAGACTGGGATCTGGCGACTACCGCCCTGGAAAATGCTCTTAAGGATAACAACATAACGTATGATGTCAATGAAGGTGACGGAGCTTTTTACGGACCGAAAATTGATTTTAAACTTAAAGACGCTTTAAAGAGAAAATGGCAGTGCGCGACTATTCAATGCGATTTCACACTGCCGGAAAGATTCGATTTGAATTACATCGGCGCGGACGGAGAAAAACACAGACCGGTTATGCTGCACCGGGTGATTCTGGGAGCCGTCGAACGTTTCATGGGAGTGCTGATTGAACATTATGCCGGAGCTCTACCTGTCTGGCTTTCTCCCGTGCAATGCGTTTTACTGACGGTTACCGACAAGCATATCCCTTATGCCGAAACAGTTCATAACAAACTGATTGAAGCCGGTATTCGCTCTGAGCGATATTTTGACAATGAGAAATTAGGATATAAAATTCGTCAGGCGCAAATGCAAAAAATCCCTTATATGCTGGTCATCGGGGACAAAGAAATTGAGGCAGGTTCCGTCGCCCCCCGAAGCCGCGACGGTAAAAATCTGGGATCCTTGCCCGTTGACGAATTTATTGCTTTATTGCAGGAAATATGCGCAAAGAAACAATAGGATATTTTTAAGAAATTGTTATCAGGAGGTGACATATAGTAAAGGATTTAAGAATCAACAGGGAAATAAAATCTGCCACCGTTCGGGTAATTACGGAAGATGGAAAACAGTTGGGTGTAATTACACTGGATGAGGCTCTGGCCAAGGCGGAAGAAGCGGGCTTCGATCTTGTGGAAGTATCTTCATCGACTGAACCGCCGGTTTGCAAAATAATGGATTATGGCAAATACCGGTATAAACAGAATAAAAAGCTCCATGACGCCAGAAAGAGCCAAACGATAATTCAGGTAAAAGAAATTAAATTAAAACCGAAAACTGAAGAACACGATGTGCAGGTGAAGCTTAACCATATTAGAAAATTTTTAAAAAATCACGATAAAGTAAAAGTTTCCATGATGTTCAGAGGCAGAGAAATCGCTTTTACCGATATTGGTCGAAAATTGATGGAAAGAATAAAAAACGATCTCGTCAATGACGGCATTATCGATCAGGAACCGCGCCTTGAAGGTCGGAATATGGTGATGATTTTTTCACCAAAAAAATAATATGCATAAGATAGAAAGGTGGACAAATGCCAAAATTAAAAACTCACAGAGGAGCTGCAAAACGTTTTTCACTGACGGCCAATGGTAAAGTTAAGCGCAGTAAAGCCTTTGCCAGTCACATCCTCACAAAAAAAACAACAAAAAGAAAAAGAACTTTGAGAAAATCGACTCTGGTTGATTCGGCAAACCAGAGGGAAATTAAAAAACTTATTCCTTATCTTTAAAGAACCGGAATAAATAAAGAGCAATTGTAAATCAGGAGAATTGAAAAAATGTCCAGGATAAAAAGAAGCGTTAATGCTCGCAAGCGAAGGAGAACGATATTAAAACTGGCCAAAGGATTCTTTGGAGCCCGCAGCCGTTTGCTCAGAACAGCCACGGAAGCGGTAAACAAGGCGATGAAATACGCCTATCGTGATCGCCGGGCGAGAAAAAGAGAATTTCGCCAGTTATGGATTGCGCGTATCAGCGCAGCAGCCAGCACCAACAATATAACTTACAGCCGTTTGATTGACGGCATGAAGAAAGCCGGAATCGAATTAGATCGCAAGATACTGGCGGAACTGGCTGTAAATGATCCTCAGGGATTCGCTCAGGTTGTTACGATAGCTAAAGGCAAGCAGTCAGCATGATTAGTGAGCTTCAAAAACTGGAAAAAGATGCTCTTGCCGAATTATCTGCGGCAGAAGCCGAAGATCAATTTTTAAATATCAGGACAAAATATCTCGGCAGAAAAGGGCTTTTAACCGGTCTTTTGAGAAATATTGCCCAGGTTTCCGATAATGAAAAACCTTTATTCGGAAAACTTTGCAATGAACTGAAGAATTCTCTGAATTCCAAAATTGACGCAGCGCTGCTCGAGCAGGCAAATCGAAACAAAGAAAACATCTTATTAAAAGAAAAGATCGATGTTACGTTGCCTGGAAATGCTGTAAAATACGGGCATATTCATCCCGTTGTTCAAATACGCAGGGAGATATGTTCCGTTTTTGCGTCATTTGGTTTTTCCATCGTGGAAGGACCGGAAATAGAACTCGATTACTATAATTTTGAAGCGCTAAACATGCCTAAGGATCATCCTGCCAGAGATATGCAGGATACTTTTTACATTGAAGACAATATCGTCTTACGTACTCATACATCACCGGTGCAGGTGAGAATTATGGAAAAAGTGCGTCCCCCGCTGAGAATTCTTTCTCCCGGGAAAGTTTATCGCCGTGATTCTGACGTTTCTCACACACCGATGTTTCATCAAATAGAGGGGCTTCTGGTGGATAAGGGAGTGAACTTCGGAGACCTCAAAGGAATTTTATCGGCTTTCCTGAAAAAGATATTCGGCAGCGCAACAACTTTGCGTTTCCGTCCCAGTTTTTTCCCCTTCACGGAGCCATCGGCTGAAGTCGATATTCGTTGTGTCATGTGCGGAGGAAAAGGATGCCGGGTATGCGGACAAAGCGGATGGCTGGAAATTCTTGGTTCCGGAATGGTTGATCCGGCCGTTTTCCAGAATGTAAACTACGACCCCGAAGAATATTCCGGTTTCGCTTTCGGCTTGGGGCTGGAACGTATCGCCATGTTGAAATACGGTATTTCCGATATCCGGTTATTTTTTGAAAACGACATCAGATTCCTCAAACAATTTTAGGAGTATTATTTCTTTATGCTGGTTAGTCTCAAGTGGCTTAAAGATTATGTTGATATAGAATTATCAGCGGAAGAACTGGCGCACAAGCTGACCATGGCCGGGCTGGAAGTGGATGAGATTAAGAAGATCGGTCCCAAGTTCAGCGGTGTTGTAGTGGCAAAGATACTGTCGGTAACGCCTCATCCTTCCGCCGATCGTCTTTCTTTGTGTGATGTGAGCGACGGAATAGAAACCTATAAAATCGTTTGCGGGGCAAAAAATATCGCATCCGGCGATATCGTTCCTCTGGCCAGAATCGGCGCCGTTATTCCCGGCGGATACACCATCAAGTCGACCGTTTTACGCGGTGAAAAATCGGATGGAATGCTTTGCTCGGAATCCGAACTGGAAATCGGCGATGATGAATCAGGCATTATGCATCTTCCCGCCGATTTACATCTGGGATTGCCTCTCGAAAGAGCGCTGAATATAGAAGACACGGTTTTAGACGTAAATGTTACACCAAACCGTTCCGACTGTTTGAGCATGATAGGTATTGCGCGGGAAGTTGCTGCCATTACCGGTCAAAAAATGAAGCTCCCCCGCATCAAGATTAAAGAATCAGCGGAAGATATAAATTCCCTCACATCGGTAAGAATCATCGATGCCGATCTTTGCGCCCGTTACACGGCCAGAATGATAAAAAATATTAAAATAAAAGAATCTCCCGTATGGTTAAAAGCCAGACTGGAAGCGGCGGGCCTGCGCGCAATCAACAACATTGTTGATGTCACTAATTTTGTTATGCTGGAAATGGGCCAGCCCCTGCATGCTTTTGATTTTCGTTTTCTCGAAGAAGGAAGAATTGTCGTCCGTAAATCTAAAGAGAATGAAGAATTTATTTCTCTTGACGGTAAAACCCGTACACTTCCCGCGAATACATTATTAATATGCGATGGCGTAAAACCGGTTGCCATCGGCGGTATCATGGGCGGCCTGAATTCCGAAGTCAAAGAAGATACGCAGATCGTTCTTTTGGAAAGCGCTTATTTCAATCCTTCATCCATCCGGCGTTCGGCAAGAAAGCTGGCTATGCCGACGGATGCTGCATTCCGTTTTGAAAGAGGCATTGATCCGGAAGGGGTGACCACGGCGCTCAATCGCGCTGCGCAACTCATGGCCGATCTTTCCGAAGGTTCCATTTGTAAAAATTATATTGATGAATATCCCGCAAAAATTCAATCTGCTCAAGACATTCCTCTGCGCATGGAGCGAGTTCGTCAGTTCACGGGAACGGATATCCGTGTTCAGGATGTCATCCGTATCTTGCGCGGTATCGGCATGGTTTTAAAACGGAAGGGGAAGGGCGTATTTCTTGTCACGCCGCCGACATCGAGAGTTGATATCTCCAGAGAAATAGACCTTATCGAAGAAGTTATCAGACTTTACGGATACGACAGGGTGCCCGTAACTTTACCGGATGTGTCTGTAACGGAAACAGCACCCATTGCCCGCCTGGAACTGGAAGAAAAAATCCGGCAATTGCTGGTTGGCAGCGGGTACACTGAAATTGTTAATTACAGTTTCGGATCTCCTCTGGCGGCCGATATGCTTTGCCTGCCGGAAAAAGACTTTAGACGTAATTCCGTCAGGATCAGCAATCCTCTGGGAGAAGAACTTTCCGCCATGCGGACGACAATGCTTCATGGTCTTTTAGAAACCATGAAGAGAAACGCGAACAACGGTTCGTTCGATTTAAAGATATTTGAAATGGGAAGAGTTTTTCTTAATCGCAAGGAAGGAGAACTTGCCGAAGAAAGAAACATGATGGCCGGACTTATCACCGGCGAAATCTCCGATACTTTCTGGAATTCAGGCAAAACCGTTGATTTTTATTTTTTGAAAGGTTGTCTGGAAAATGTTTTCAATGATTTAAAATTAAACAATTTCAGCTATACCTCAGAAATTACCGAATCGTTCTTACATCCAGGCAAGTCCTGTGAAATCATTATAAATAAGGATCAGATCGGTTTTCTCGGAGAAATTCATCCGGATGTTATGGAAAAGTATGATTTGAAAAATCATGCCTATGTATTTGAAATTAATCTGGATATTCTGACTACTCACTATATCGGCAGAAAAATTTTCTACCAGGGAATTTCAAGCTTTCCGGCAGTGACCCGCGATGTAGCTTTTGTTGTTGCCGATACGATGGAAGCCGATAAAATGCTTAGTATTATTTACGATCAAAAAGAAGATTTACTTGAAAATGTTAGTATTTTTGATGTATACAGAGGCAAAGGCGTCTCTGAAGGGACTAAAAGTCTGGGATTGCGTTTTTCTTACCGTGCTTCCGACAGAACGCTGACCGACTCAGAAGCAAGTGCAGTTCATGAAAGAATCGTGCAGAAAGTTGTTACGTTGACGGGTGCAAAAATAAGAGCATAACACACATAAAGATAATATGGAGGTAAAGATATGACGAAAATTGATATCATTCAAAATGTTCATGAAAAGCTCGGTTTTTCCAAAAAAGATTCTTCGGATATCGTTGAATCCGTTTTTGACATTATTAAGGATTGCCTTGCCAAAGGGGAAAGGGTCAAGATTTCCGGATTCGGCAATTTTATGGTCAAGGAAAAAAGAGCGCGCCGCGGCCGTAATCCTCAGACAGGTCAGGAAATATCAATTACCGCTCGGAGAGTACTGACTTTTAAATCCTCACAGGTATTGCGTAAAGCTCTGAATTAATAACAAAAGATCAAAATAAATATTACTTTTTTTAAAATTCTTTTTAGTAAATTATTTGTTTCTTTAATTTTAGATATTTGCTCTGTTAATTCATTCTTTTGTATTAACGTTAAACTTGGTCTTTAGATTACAGGGAAATGCATGGAAACGATAATTCCCGAAAAGGCTTATTTTCGTATCGGTGAAGTAAGTAAAATCCTCAATGTCGAGCCTTACGTCATCAGATATTGGGAAACTGAATTTAAAACGGTTAATCCCGTAAGGACGAAGACTGCTCAACGTTTATACAGAAAAAAAGATGTACAGGAATTATTAACTATTAAAAACCTGCTTTATGCACAGCGTTTCACTATTGACGGAGCGAAAAAGCAGCTTCATAAAATACGCGGTAATGACGAACCGGAAGATAAAGATAAACAAAGATTGTTCTTAATGCGTATTAAACAGGAACTTCAGCAGATCAGGCAAATTGTCAGTTAAAAAAAACCGGCGTTTAAAACGCCGGTTTTTTTCTTTTAATAATAAGAATCTTTTACGCTTTTTTACTTGCTCTCTTGGAAGCCTTGAGCGGATTTATTTTCTGCGCTTCTTTTATTTCCAGCTTGACATGCGTCGCCGTCGGGCATCTGCCGGTCGTCCACTTGCCGGACGGATCAGGATAAACCTTGCAATATTTTCCCGATTCATACTCCATTACCTTTCCGCAGCCTTCACATTTGTCAATGATTGTCGCGCAACTGCCGTTAAAAAAACCGCAGCCTTTTTTACTCATAAAAGCGCATTCAAATCCTGCCTTAACAGTTTGACAAAGCATTTGTATTACCCCCTTATATAATAAACTACTCCGTTTTTAAGACGTTGCCGGAAAAGTAAAGAAAATGAGAAGAAATTTCCACAAGCGCCATTGACCTAAAAACCGGCGTGTCATTAGCAACAAAAACGGGAACTGTCAAGAAAAAATGAATCCATAAAAATAACGGGTATGGACCCCAAAGCAAACTTTGGAAACAATTCCGCAGCAAGCTGCGGGGTATTATACCCATGCTTATGCAGGATAATTCGATCTTCAAGTTTCAGTGCACTCTCCCGCTTTGCGGAATAGTTCGACTTACAAATTTCAATGCACGTCGTTTTTGAAATTTGAGTCTCACAATAAAGGTTATTTGATATTTTTTTCAGAGAAATAGCTTGAACCGGGGGCAATTTGTTGCTAAACATTACAAAATTGATTACAGGATCGTCAATGCGTGCAGTAATCCAAAGAGTTGACCGTGCTTGCGTCAGAATCAACCATCAGGAATTATCCTCTATCAGTGAAGGAATCCTTATATTATTGGGGGTGGAGAAAGATGACACCGAAGCTGACGCCGATTATATTCTGGAAAAAGCAATCAATTTGCGTATTTTCGAAGACGAATATGAAAAGATGAACAGGTCTCTGCTGGATACAGGAGGGGCTATGATGGTTGTTTCACAATTTACTTTACTGGGGAATTGTATAAAAGGACGTCGTCCATCGTTTGGGGCGGCGGAAGAACCGGCCAAAGCAAATAAATTATATGAATATTTTGTCAGTAAAGCGAAGGAAAAAATAAATCATCTGGCAACCGGTAAATTTCAGGAAATGATGAAAATTGAACTGGTCAATGATGGTCCTGTTACGATATTACTGGACAGCAGGAGAATTTTTTAAGATAAATGGATAATTTTGATATAAGGATAGACAAAGAAGGCCTTTGGTATTATAAAGGCGCTCACATGTTCCGCAAAGAGATATTGAATATTTTTTTCGATCACCTCCGGATTGATGAATGCGGCAAATATTTAATCGAACTGGGACCGGAATGCTGCTACGTTGATGTTGAAGACACTGCTTTTGTCGTTGTGGCTGTTTATAAAACAAAAAAATCGGGCGATAGCAGAGATCAGATTGAAATCCTCTTAAATGATGATTCCTGTGAAATACTGGAGATGAACTCTCTGCTGACGGAAAGCACTAATGTTCTTTACTGTCGGGTAAAAAAAGGAAGGTTTACGGCCAGGTTTTCGCGCAAGAGCTATTACCAACTGGCTGAATATATCGAACAATCGGAAAATGAACCCGGTTTTTTCATCAGTTTAAACGGTGAAAAATATTTTATCCAGAGCAACAAGGCTATATAATACTTACGGAGGGGACAATGCTTGACGATACAATAAAAGAATCTTTAACTTTTGACGATCTTCTTCTGGTGCCGGCAGCTTCCAATGTTTTGCCGCGGGATGTAAATACCTCTACTTTATTAACGAAAAACATCTCGTTGAACATTCCCATCGTTTCCGCCGCCATGGACACGGTAACAGAATCACGCACCGCAATTTGCATGGCACAGGAAGGCGGCATCGGCATCATTCACCGCAATATGAGCATCGAACAGCAGGCCATCGAGGTGGACAAGGTCAAGAAATCGGAAAGCGGCATGATTGTTGACCCGATTACCATTGAACCGGACCGGAAGGTCAGTGATGCTCTGAAACTGATGAATCAGTATTCCATTTCCGGTGTCCCTGTTGTCAAAAAAGGAAAACTTGTGGGAATCCTTACCAACCGTGATCTGCGTTTTGAAGAAAATCTTGATCAGCCTGTTGAAAATGTAATGACCAAGAAGAATCTGGTTACCGTATCATCAAATATTTCTCTGGAAGAATCCAAAAAGCTTCTTCACCTGCATCGAATTGAAAAATTACTGGTTGTTGACGACGAATACAGATTAAAAGGTCTCATCACCATTAAGGATATCGAAAAAATAAGACGGTATCCCAATGCCTGCAAGGATTCCCTGGGAAGACTGCGAGTGGGAGCGGCAGTTGGAATTATCGATCGGGAAGCAAGGGTTGATGCGCTTCTTACGGCAGGTGTTGATGTCATTGCCATTGATACGTCACATGGACATTCCACAGGCGTGCTTAAAGCCATTAAAGCAACAAAAGCAAATTTTCCCAAATGCGAACTAATTGCCGGAAACGTTGCAACGGCAGAAGGAGCAAAAGCTCTTATTAACGCAGGAGTCGATGCCGTAAAGGTCGGCGTCGGTCCGGGCTCCATCTGCACCACCAGAATTATTGCCGGAGTCGGCGTAGCCCAGATGTCCGCAATCAGAGACACGTATAAGATCGCTACGAAAAAAGGCATTCCCATCGTTGCCGATGGCGGCATCAAATATTCGGGAGACATTGTCAAAGCAATCGGCGCCGGAGCCCACTGTGTGATGATCGGCGGCTTATTTGCCGGAACGGAAGAAAGTCCGGGAGAAACCATTTTATTTCAGGGACGCAGTTATAAAGTTTATCGCGGCATGGGTTCGCTGGAGGCCATGAAAATGGGCAGTCGTGACCGTTACTATCAGGATGATATCGAAGCTCCGGCAAAGACAGTGCCCGAAGGAATAGAAGGCCGCGTGCCTTTCCGTGGTTCACTTTCCGCCAGCATTATCCAGCTTATCGGCGGCCTGAAAGCCGGCATGGGTTATGTCGGTTGCAAAACAATTCCGGAAATGATTAAAAAGGCCCGTTTTGTCCGCATTACTCAGGCAGGTTTGAAAGAAAGCCATGTCCATGACGTAATTATCACCAAGGAAGCGCCCAATTACTGGCTGGACTAAAAACATTTTATCTTCTTTTAATTTATACTTTTTATTATCTCCAATGAAGTGTGATTATGAAGCACTCTGATTTTGTACATCTGCATCTCCATACCCAGTACAGTCTTCTGGATGGAATGATTCGTCTGGATGAACTTTTCAAAAAGGTGAAGGAATTTGCGATGCCCGCTATTGCCATAACGGATCACGGCAATATGTTCGGAGCCATAGATTTTTATCAGCAGGCTTTTAAAAACGGAATCAAACCGATTATCGGCAGCGAACTTTATGTAGCGCCCAAAGACCGTAGAGATAAAACCCCTTCGGCCATTGGCGAAGCAACGCGTCATCTTGTTATACTTGTTAAAAACAAGCAGGGTTATAAGAACCTGATAAAATTAAGTTCCCTGGCGCACATTGAAGGATTTTATTATCGTCCGCGCGTGGATAAAGCTTTGCTTCGGGAATGTTCCGAAGGACTGATTGCTTCAAGTGCCTGTCTGCACGGAGAAATAGCATCCTGGATTGTCCGGGGTAATATGGATGAGGCCCGAAGGGCCGCCCGCGATTACCTGGAAATTTTCGGAGAAGACAACTTCTATCTGGAAATTATGGAAAATGGAATCCCGGAACAAAAAATCGCCAATCAGGGACTGATCGAGTTAAGTAAAGAACTTTCTATTCCGCTCATTGCAACAAATGACTGTCATTACCTGGAGCGGGAGCATGCAGAAGCCCATAACGTCCTTTTATGCATTCAAACCGGTAAAACAATCGAAGACAAAGACCGCATGGCCATGGCAACGGATCAGTTTTATGTCCGATCGCCCCAGGAAATGCACGAGCTTTTCGCCTCGATTCCCGAGGCTCTTGAAAACACCGTCAAGATAGCGGAACGATGCAACATGACTTTCGAATTCGGTAAATTCTATCTGCCGAAGTTTGAAGTTAAGCATCCGGATGAAACTCTGGAAAACTATCTGGAACGAAAAGCCGTTGAAGGTCTGGAAAAACGTATGCCGAGTATCTTCAAATATTCCAAGGAAGACGAGAATTCCGTACGAACAAGATATAATAAGCGTCTTCATGAAGAACTGGAAATTATCAGCAAGATGGGATTTGCCGGATATTTTCTGATCGTTTCCGATTTTATCAAACACGCCAAGCACAATGATATTCCGGTCGGTCCGGGTCGCGGTTCCGCTGCAGGTTCCCTGGTCGCTTTTGCAATACGGATTACCGATATCGATCCGCTCCGTTACGGACTTTTTTTCGAGCGATTCCTTAATCCTGATCGTATCAGCATGCCGGATATAGATATTGATTTCTGTCAGGAACGCCGGGGTGAAGTCATAAAATATGTAACGGAAAAATACGGCAAAGACAAAGTAACTCAGATCTGCACATTTGGAAAGATGCTGGCAAAAGGGGTTATA
>JAJFTS010000185.1 GCA_021372815.1 Deltaproteobacteria bacterium
GCGTAAAGTTCGTTCGGCAGAAGATGGCGTGCCGGATTAGGATAGTCATTGAACTTCGGATCAGCGCCGTAAGGCGTCATCTTCACCAAACCGTTTTCTTTATAAATCAGACCGGGCACGTCTGCGAAACGGCGCTGTCCCTCGAGTTCATCCAGCAAACGCGGCAGGGTGTTATACGCGCTATTAAAACAGCCGAAATCCGGCCCGTCCACCGAGACGGATTCGTTCGGATAAACCCTCAAATTGTAACCGCCGACAACAACCGGAATTTTGAGATTTTTTTTCAGAAAACGCACCCATTCGAGCGTTTCCGGAAACATATAGGTGGTCATCATAAAACCGAGAATGTCCGGTTTCCAGGCTTTCAGACGGTCCAGGACATCCTCTTTGGTGAGACGCAGGGTGCGGGCGTCAATAAGCAGCGCGTCATGACCGGCTTTTTCGGCTATCGCGCAAACCCAAGCCAGAGAAAGCGGCGGAAACAGTCCGAAATACCGCTGAACAATTCTTAAATTTTCTTCATGAAGTTTATATTTAAATGGATTGAAAACGCACGCAATCCTCATTGGCCATTTGTCCCCTTTGACTGATGAGATAACACGTAATCGGAAAATCAACAAGCTCTTCGCAACATATTGATTTAGTTGGTGCCCCTGGCGCGAGTCGAACGCGCGGCACACGGATTAGGAATCCGTTGCTCTATCCTGCTGAGCTACAGGGGCTACCGTTGGAAGTTCAGGGGATTTAACATGGTTTGTCAGGGCTGTCAATCATCAAGACTTCCCGCTTTGCTCGAAGTGACATTTAATTACTTTTTGGTTCAAACTGATTTTTCGCCGACCAGAAAGAAGGCAGATGGCGCAGTAAATATAGAAGGCTTTTGCGGTGCTGCCAGATACGCTTACGAAACCTTTCACGCCACGCTTTGTCGGAATAAAAACGCTTCACATGTTCGTTGTAAAGTTGATCGAGTCTTTCCCTGGATTTAATCCCTTGGGGAATAAAAACAAAATTCAGGCAGTTCATCAGCCGCCAGTCTTCCTGAAAAGTTCCCTCTTCTGTTATGGTATTCCAGAGCGGCGCGCCGGGAAAGGGCGTAAATTTGGCCATGTTCATGTCGTCCAATCCGAGTTCAATGATAAAGTCGGAAGTGCGTTTGATCGACTCTTCCGTCTCGCCGGGCAGCCCCATCATAAAAAGTCCCTTGGCGCGAAGATTCGCTTTCTGAATTCTCTGTACGGTGTCGCGCACCTCATCGAGAGATACGCCGGATTTGTGCCGGGCAAGCATTTCCGGGTCGGCCGATTCGACACCCAGTGAAACCATCAGGCAACCGGCATCTTTGAGCATCCTTAATAAATCATCATCCGTGTAGCCCACGCGCACGGCGCAGTTGAAATGAATTCCCAGAGGATAACGGCTGAGTTTCTCGCAAAGCTCGACAATCCTCCGACGATTGGCGGTGAATAAATCATCGTAAATGTTGACATGCCGTACGCCGAATTTTTCCCGCAGATATTTCATGTGCTCATAAATATAGGCGGCGGAATTGTAGCGGAAACCTTTTTTAAATACGGAGCGGTCGCAGTAGGAGCACTGGTACATACAGCCGCGCGAAGTAATCATCGTCGCCCCCGGCGTATTGATGTAACTGAATAAGGGCAGATGATAATCGTGAGGAAATCCTTTGAGTTTTTCATAAGCGGGAAACGGCAGGCTGTCCAGATCGGCTATTTTCGGACGCGGTTCATTGACCATTACCTGTGCTTCCTGCCACCGGATCAATCCTTTAATTTCAGCAGGGTCAAAACCCGCAGCAAGTTCGGCGATCGTTTCCTCTCCCTCACCGGCAATAAGATAATCAAATGCCGGATAATCCTGCAGAAGTTTCCCCTCCAGCGCGGAGACATGGACTCCTCCGCAGACAGTTGTTGTATCGGGAATTTGCTGTTTAATGAATTGCGCCAGATCGGCCGCATCGGGAAAGGATGAGGTTGTCGCCGAAAAGCCGACGATCTGCGGCTGGAAAGATAATATTTCCCGCGTCTGTTTCGGTAAATCCAAAGGAGCACCGGGACCGAGGCAATCATAAACAACAACATTATGGCCCTGTTTTATCAAGTAGGCGGCAATGGAAAGCAGCCCCTGCGGCACCATCCGGTTGGCAATATCGGTGATATCACGCTTGCCCGGAAACCAGTTGAATCCCCGCGGATGAACAAGGACAATGCGTTTTTTTTGTGGAGATGAAGCCATATTCTTTTTCTCTTTTTCTGTCATTCCCATCGTGAAAAAGACAGAAAGTAAATTACTTTATTTTATCATTTTATTCTTTTGCCTAAAAACGGTTCGAAATGGTGCCACTCGAAGGGATGCTTGCGGGCAAAATCCGCCAGATCTTCGGCATAGGCCTGCGCCGATTCCTGCACCGCTTTTTTTCTGTCTGCGCGAGATGCGGCGGAAACCTTCCAGCCCCTGGAAACCTTGATGTGATATTTCCCGACGGCTTCCTGGTAAACAAAAAAAGTCATCAGCGGCGCGCCGGTCATCAGCGCAAACAAATGCGGCGTATCGGGAAGATGAACTTCGTGCCCCAGAAAATTCACGATGACGTGGCTTTGCTTGCCCCACAGGCGGTCGCCGGTCATCGAAACAATACCGCCCTCGCGCAGGAAATTGATTCCCTCGATTAAAGCAAAAGGTGATTTCTCATCTTCGGAAGTCGCCATGATTTTTATACCGCTTCTGGCCATCGCCTCTTTCTGAATATGCTCGATCTGCTCTTTGTGTTTTGCTCCCAGATAAAGCATGATCGGCAGGCCTTTTTTATTAAGCGTCTGCGCGGCCAGTTCCCAGTTGCCGATGTGCGACATCAGTAAAACAGCACCCGTCTTTTTCTGCACAGCCTCTTCCAGATATTCCCAGCCTTCCTTGACATATTCGATATCGTTTTCGTCAAAGCGGATGAACCGGTGAATATAGACATCGGTGAATCTATGATACTGCCGCCACGTGCACCACAGGTGATAGAAAAATCCATGCCCGGGAAACAAGGTTCGGTAGAATTCGAAGCTGTTGGCTACACGCACCGGAAAAAGAAAAAAATAACCGGTCGCCACCGACCAGGAGAAGATGCGGAAAAACCCCAGCCCCAGCCTGTGGGTGAAGAAGAGCAATATTTTATAAGGCAGTTTTTTCATAACCAAATTTTGTCATACCGGTCGTAGATGACCCCACGGTGACCTTTAGGTTATTTAGGTTACGTAGGCCGGTATCTATTTTATTATTTCCTGGATGCCCCCGTATCACGTACGGGGCAGGCTCAACTCTGCAACGGCATGACGAAGGTGGTGTCATTCACGTGAAGGCGGCAATCCAGTTTTATTATAAGAACAAAGACATTCTTTTTTATATAATATTACTTTTCAAACGCTTTCAATACGTCAATTTTAGTGATTTTTTCTTCCTTGGCCAAGCGTATCGCTTCGGTTATTTGTTTCCGATTTAGATGTTTTGAAGTTAATTCAATTGCTTCTTTGGCAATATCAGCAAATCTTTTGTCTGATGTTGCTGACGCGATATAAAACCACTTATAAGCCTGCACATAATCCTGTGCAACACCATCCCCTTTAAAATACATAGTTCCAAGCGAAATTTGAGCGATATCAGCCCCCCCAACGGCAGCTTTATGATATAAGCTAAAGGCTTCTTGGTAATTTCGTGGAACACCTCGGCCCTTTATATATATATTCCCGAGATTAATTTGTGCAAAAATAAAATCTTGGTCTGCCGCCTTGCGAAACCATTCAACAGCTTCTTTATAATCCTTAACAACGCCATATCCTTCTGCATAAAAGCAACCAAGAAAATAATACGCAAAAACCACCTTTCGTTTGGCCGCTTTGCGGTACCACTCGATAGATTCCTGATGATCCATTCCCTTCGCTTTTTCATAAATTTGTGCAAGACCGGATTGTGCCGCTATAAGCCCTCTTTCGGCTGACTTTCGCCACAATTTTTCGGCTTCTTTATAATTCTGCGGCAAGCCTGCCGTCCCTCTGTAATACAACAAGCCGAGGTTATACTGTACGTAAGGATCACCCTTTTCGGCAAGAGAACGCATTTTTTTTATCGCTGACTTATAATCGCCTTTTTCTAAAGCAATTACGTAATCTGGTTTGGTTGACGTATTATATTCAAAAACAGATTTCCGGCTGTCGGTTTGTACAAGTTGCTCAGCGTTGCAAAATGCATCTAAAAAAATAACTATGACAGTTATTAAAACAATACAGAAAACGGAGATAGTCCTACTTACTATCTTTTTCTTCATGCCGCCCTCCTCGCAGTTTTGTATGAAAAAAATGATCATGCTTTTCCTGGATTCCCGCCTTCGTACCCTAAAGGGCATCTTCGACGGGAATGACAAAGAATGTTATCACTTTTTCTTTCCCACAAACCACTTCTCCTCGATTCCTTTTGTATCGGAATCGAAGACACGCACGGCAAATCCGGCCTTTTCCATTAAGGCAATAATTTCCCGTTCCGAGCGGAACCGGTTGGGCACGCGGGTCAATTTCAGACGGACAATTTCTATCCAGCGTTTCCAGGGATTGGGCTTGTCCGAAGGAATCGTCGCACGCACAACCAAAATACCGTCAGGCGTTAGTTTATTGTAAATTCGTTGAAAAGCAATTTCCGTTTTCCGATCATCGAGGAAATGCAGCATGTCCAGCATGAGCGCGTGATCAACTTCCCCTTCCACTTGCGGTAGATCGGGAGCTTGCCCGACTTCGACGCTGCCGCGATTGCCGATAACGCGGGAAGCAATCAGCACACGCTCGTCGTCGGGCTCAATGCCGAAAACTTCAGCCTGCGGATAAATTTCCAAAAGCCACGTGGCGGGAACGCCGAAACCGCAGCCGATATCCAGAATTCTGCGGGGATTTTTTACATATTTGTCCAGCTCCCTGAACATCGGATCCATCATCATTTTCATGCGGGCGAAAACACGCGGATAAGCAGGCAGATGCCGGTAGCGTAAAACGGTCCGGCGCAAATGTTCCCGCGAGCCGATTGCCAATTCGCCCGTGAGATACTGAATCGGCGCAAATATTTTTTCCATCAGCACCGGCAGGATAAAGAAGACACCGATCAAGGAATACGTGATGCCCAGGAAAGACACTATTCCGATACTGCGTAAAAGAGCATGGTCGGCCAGCGCCAGAACGCCAAAACCGATCAAGGTGGTCAGCGCCGCCAGAAATATCGCCTGCTTGATGATGTGCATTGACGGACGTTTTTCATCGAAGTTGCGCTGATAATGGCAAATGTAATAAACAGAATAATCATCGCCCATGCCCATAATGACGATCCAGAGCATGATGCCGGGAATATCCAGCGGATGGCCGATAATTTTCATCGTGCCCAGTGTGGCAAAAAGCGCGAAAACAATCGGCGCCATGGCCGCGAGCGTCAGCTGCCAGTCCAGAAAATATATAAAGGTAACCAGCACGATGCCGATGCTGATGATGACGGCGACTTCCAGAAAAAGTTTTTTCAAAAAATCGCTGAGCCGCTGGTTGAACAAATCGGCGTCGAACATCTTAGCCAGACCGCTTTGCGAAATCCGTCCGAAAAAATCTTCCGCATTATAATTCTTCCCGGCGGCAAGGAGGCTCAATTGCGTATAACCCGCGGCGCTTCGGGCAATGCCCAGCAGATCAAAATATTTTTCCGGAATTGTAAATGCCGCGGGCGCTTCCCGATGAATGATTTGCCAGAAGGGTTCAAAAGCGTTGGGCGCAAAGCCGTTTTCCCTGGCGGCCACGTCCAGATCGTGCTTTAGCGCGGCCACTCTTTCTTTGTTCCAGAACGCTCGCCAGGCCGCAAAATTGTTTTGAGCAGTCTCCGGCGAAGGAAAAAGCACGGTCGGCAGAAAAGGAGTCGACAGTTTTTCCTGCCGGACATCATCAGCAAGCCGGTTGGCCAGATCATCATTTTTTTTCTGAAGCTCGATGATACCGGGAGCTTCCAGCAAAACATAGCACCGGCCGGAAAGATTGCCCCACACGCTTTTCATTTTCTCGTCGGTTTTTATGGTATCTTTGCTCATGGAATTCATGGAATTCATGTCCACATTGAAAACCGGTTTGGCAAAAAAGAGCATCGCCAGGCCGAAGACAATCGCCGTAATCAATTTCCATCTGGCGGGAGCGGCAAACTTTTTGACGAAATTGAAAAGCAGGATATTGCCGGGCTTTGCCGCCGGCGGCATGGCCGGAAATATCCTCGGAAAAACAAAATGAACAAAAAGAAGAGCGAAAGCCACACCGAGAGCGGAAAAGACACCGATTTGCGCCAGAATTTTAAAATCACTGATCAGCAGCAGAAGAAAAGAGCCGACTGTCGTCAGGACGGCCATGAATTCGGCCGACCAGACCTCCCGCGCGACGTCTTTGCCATAAGTGGCATAGGGCTGATCCAGAAAAAGCAGGTAGGCGATTCCCAGATCAACGGTAAAAGCCATGATGGCGCTGCCGAAACCGACAGCCATTATCGACATTGATTTAAACAAAAATGAACAAACAGCCAGGGCGGCAATCGCTCCCACCGTTGAAGGCAGCAGCGCCAGCAGGCCGATGAGCGGACGGGGAAAAGCAAAAATAAGCAGAAGAATTATTCCCAGTGTTGTCAGGGTAACGGCCACCTGCATATCGTTCCTGGCGGTGGTTTCGTTATCCAGAGCCACGCGATAAGCGCCCGTTGCGGTAAGAGTAAATCGATTGCCGTCATCGTTATCAGCGGCCAGATTTTTTCGGCAATCTTCCAGAAGTTTTTCGATTTTAGCGGCCACTGCCGTGTCCGTTCCGGAACCTTTGATTTTGGCAATGATCAGTGCATTCCTGCCGTCTGCGGAAATCAGCTGTCCCTGATAAAACTGCGCCTGGTTGGCGGGAAGCAGGGCGGACATCTGCTGTAGAATTACCCCCGAAAATCCCAGCGGATCTTTGGCGATCATTTCGCCGCGTCCGATTCCCTCAAGCTGTTCCAGCGCCTGCCGGTTTTGCGCCATCGTTTCTTTTATTTTTTCCGGCGTCAGCAGCGGCGCAATTTTCTTTTCCAAGTCGTCGGCGCTGAGCAGCGCGGGCAGGTTGTCGTTGACGTGAGCCATGAGTTCAGGAAAGTTCCCGGCGTCATCACCAATGCCCACCTTGGTGAAAAGTCCGCTTTGAGCAAGCTTTTCGGAAACAGCAGCCGCCGTGCCGGCTAGTTTGTCGCGGTCGAAAGAGGTCTGCTCAAGATTAATGAACACCTTATCCTGAACGGGCAGATGTTTGATGACCTGACGCGCGTCCGCCAGCACCGGATCTTTGTGCGGCATGGATTCCAGAATATCGGTTTCAATTTTCAGGTTATTCGATTCCCAGAAAAAAAGCGCCGCCACAATCAGGGCAGCGGTAAAAACGATAGACCATTTTATTTGATATTTGGACATACTAACCTGTAAAATCTTTTATTTACCGGCATTTGAAGCTGATTTTATAAAACATATTTTACGGGCACTGGCAAGACAAAAAGCCCCGACAGAAAGGAGAATCATATATCGGCGCATCCGGAATGCTTTCTTCCCGGATTCCTGCCTTCGAGACTGTGTCACAATGCTTTTCAATGTCATCTCGACCAGCGGAAGAAATCTTTCCGGATAATGATATCAATATTTTAAGATTCCTCGTTTCGATAAATCGGAACTCGGAATGACATCCATCCTAATTACGACACAGTCTCCCGACCGGGTAATCCAGTATTTTTCCCTCCCCTCAAGGGAGGAAAAATCAGCCGTAATTTTATAGTGCATTTCTTATCGCAGAAAGAATATTCGCCGGAAAATAAGGCGGCTGAAGGTCGAAGAATTGCGGCAGAAATCCACAAAAGGACGAAAGTGGGAAATTCTTGCTCCGTTGGGATTGTAATTGACACGCACTGGCGCTTCCATCACCGGTATGCCGTTTCTTTTGGCGTGCACCAGAATTTCCACTTCAAACTGAAAGCGCCGCGCTTTTGTTTTTAATTTAAGCGCCTCCGGTAAAGGATAAATGCGAAATCCGCTCTGGGAATCGGAAATTTTCGGACCGCCGGAAGTCCGTACCCAGAAATTGGAAAACTTCCGGCCGAAACTGCTTGTCCACGGCACATGTTCACCTGTCATACCGGCACGGGCTCCTACAACAATCGGACGGGAATTATGGGAAATGGCTTCGATAAGTTTTTTTGCGTCTTCCGGGTAGTGCTGGCCGTCGGCATCAACGGTAATCGCCCAGTCGGCTACAGCCGCAGCCGCGGCAAAGCCCGTCAAAATGGCCGCGCCCTTCCCCTGATTTTCGGTATGCCGCAGAATTTGAATGCCTTTGATATCTTTTATCCGGTCGTAAGTGTTGTCGGTTGAGCCGTCATCGACGACAAAAACAGGATAACCCGTCGCCAGCGCGTCCCTGACAACCTGCGCCAACATCCCGGCATGATTGTAAACGGGAATGACAAAAGCAAAACGATTATTTTTTTTGACAGTCATGTTAATTTATCGTTGCTTTCCTTACTTAAGTTCCTGTTCCAGTTTGATCAATTCTTCCAAGTTTTTCTTAAACCCATCACGTAAGGGTATGCTTTGTTGTGAAAAGCCGCTGAGGAATGTATTGCTATCAACTTGAAGAGGGACGTTAATCAGTGTATTGAGTGCTTGAACGCGACTTTGAAGTCGCATTGCTTCTACTTGTGCACGTAGGTTTTCTGCGGATTCCTCCTGTGCTTGTCTAGACTGTTTCATTTCCGCTATGGTAGCCTTCAAGTCTTCCCGTTGTATTTCGATAGAATTTCGCTGAAGAAGAATGGCCCACAGGACTCCACAGAATGCCCATCCTGAAAAAAGTGCACCGATGGCTCCGAACAACTGGCCAACGTCAGATGAATTTGAGGGCTTGCCAAAGTAGGTTGAGATGATCCAGAAAGACAAAATCCAGAACACCGTAATGGCAATGAACGCTCCAACCATTAGAGTCGTCAAGCGTTTGGTTTCTATCATTTTACTTTCCTCTCTTATAATAATGATTATTCAGTCTATATAAATAGGGAAACACAAATAGCATAAAAAGTTAAATTGTTGAACCATATTGTAATGGATGAGGAAATTATCATTGTCATACCGGACTTGATCCGGCATCCAGGCGTCGTCCCCGCGAAAGCGGGGAACCAGTTCCATAGATACTGGATTACCCGGTCAAGTAAGCTGAAAGTCATCTACGACTGGGTAATGACAACTCGTAATAATTTAACGGCTTCGTAA
>JAJFTS010000187.1 GCA_021372815.1 Deltaproteobacteria bacterium
TGATGCAGCTGCGAAAGCCCGAATCGTTCGGCATGTTCGATAACCATTAAAGAAGCACGCGGCACATCAATGCCCACCTCAATGACGGTTGTGGAAACGAGAATCTGGATTTTATTTTCCAGAAATTCCCGCATAACCTCGTCCTTTTCTTTTTCCTTCATTTTCCCGTGAATCAGGCCCACGCGGTAATCCGGAAAAATATCTTTCTGCAGATGTTTGGACATATTCGTGGCGTCTTTCAAATCCAGTGTTTCCGATTCTTCCACCAGCGGATAAACGATAAAGGCCTGATGACCTTTGGCCAGCTCCCAACTGATGGTCTGATAAACCTTGTCTCGCTTGCTTTCCGGCAGAACGACCGTGTGCACGGGCTTTTTTCCGGGAGGCATTTCATCGATTACGGAGACATCCAGATCTCCGTAAACCGTCATGGCCAGTGTGCGCGGAATGGGCGTCGCCGTCATGACCAGAACATCGGCGTTGATTCCCTTGGATCGCAGCGTCGCTCTCTGCATCACGCCGAAACGGTGCTGTTCATCAATGACAACCATTCCCAGTTTATGAAAATCAACATCTTCCTGAATCAAAGCGTGCGTGCCGACAATGATATCGGCTTCACCATTTTTTATCTGATTGAGAACTTCGCTCCGGGATGAGTTAGTCATACTGCCTATGAGCAAAACCGCTTTCAAACCCAATAACCCCGCCCAGGAACCGATATTATCGAAATGCTGTTTGGCGAGAATTTCCGTCGGGGCCATGATCGCCGCCTGATAAGAATTCTCGCAGGCCGTAATCATCGCCGCCATCGAAACAATCGTCTTGCCGCTGCCGACATCGCCCTGCAGGAGCCGGTTCATGGCCGTTTCTCCGGACATGTCCTTCAAGATTTCGTCAATCACTCTCTTCTGGGCCGCAGTCAGTCCGAAAGGCAGGATGGCATAAAATTTTTCCAGCATCTTGCCTTCAATTTTAAAGGCAATTCCCTTGTCCAGAATTCTCCCCGATTTTTTAATCGCCATACCGAGTTGGAAAAAGAAAAATTCATCGTAAATCAAACGCCTGTGCGCCTCCGAGCGGGAAGATATATTTTTTTCAACATCCTCGTTATTGCCCGGAAAATGAACCGATAGCAACGCTTCATGAATATTCATCAAGCCTCTTTTTTCGCAAATGTTGTCCGGTATCGGCGAAACAACATAACGGGAATAATTCTCCAGCGTGAAGTTCATGACCTTGCGGAAATATTTTTGATGCAGCCCTTCGGTCTCCGAATAAACAGGCACGATCCTTTTAAAATTTAAAAGATTTTCTTCATCCTTTTCATCCAGTATTTCATAATCGGGATGAATCATCTGCTTGCCGCCGTAATCCGGTCTGACTTCGCCGGTAAAAATAACTTTGGTTCCTTTCTTGAAAACATCGAGCAGATAAGCCATCTGTCCTTTAAACCATTTCGCCGTCAGATTGGCCGTACCGTCGCTGACGACGATTTCCAGTATTTTTTTTCTTCCGTAATGCCGGTATTGAGAACTGATCACAGAGCCTACCGCCGTTTGAATTTTCTCGGCCTCCAGACGGTTGATTTTTCTTATTTCCCTCCGGTCTTCATAAGTACGCGGCAAAAAGAAAAGCAGATCCTCCACCGTGGCGATTTTTTTGGCGGCAAAACGGGCGGCCATCTTCGGCCCCACGCCTTTTAAGTATTGAACCGGCAGATTCAGTTTGGCCCGGGCTTCTTTCAAGTCGGATATTTTTTCTATCGTTACACGATCAAGAGGATGCTGCACGGCCGCCGCCGATGAATCCATTGCCGTTTTCAGTTTTTCCAATACCCGCCTGGCTTTTTCAAGTTTGCTTTTTTTCAATTCCATTTTCTGCCAGTCGTAATCGAAAAATATTTCCAGCAACTCCTCTATATGATTATTCATTTCCTGATTTCCGGCTGATGATGAAGACTCTTTCAACCGGGGCAGCAGATTTAAAAGGGTTTTGCCCAGATCTTTTATGTGGGAGAGATTTTTATAATTATCTTTGGTGGCAAAAATCAAAGGCTGCTCTATTTTTTGCAGAACTTCTTTTTGTGAATCCATTTAAGTCTCCGCAGCGTAAATTCGGCAAACCTGAGCCCGATAATCCGGATAAGTTCGTCAACGAAATTATTCTATGCCGGAAAAGCGCAGGCGATAATTTCCAACTTACCAAATAATTTCCAATGAATCGGTTGTTTTTTGTTAGCAAATATATTTTAATTGCGCAAGGAATGATTGACTTAAAATTTGATTTACGTTAGACAAAACACGCTGAACTTCCGTATTAAAACTAAATTCATACAGGGGAAATATGACAGACAAAACTACATATAAAGAAGCGGGAGTAGATATCGATACCGCCACTGAATTCGTGGAACGCATCAAAGCCTCTATTAAAACAACCGCCCGCAAAGAAGTTGTCTCCGGCATCGGCGGCTTTGGCGGCCTTTTCCGCCTGAATCCCGCCGGTTATAAAAACCCCGTGCTGGTTTCTTCGACGGACGGCGTGGGGACAAAGCTCAGAATCGCGCAGCTGCTGGACAAGCATGACACCATCGGCATCGACCTGGTGGCCATGTCGGTCAACGATGTGATTGTTCAGGGCGCCGAGCCTTTATTTTTTCTTGATTACCTGGCTACGGGGAAAATAGAACTGGAAAAAAGCGTCAAGGTGATCGAGGGAATCACCGAGGGCTGTCGGCAGGCCGGATGCACGCTCCTGGGAGGAGAAACGGCGGAAATGCCCGGTTTCTATCCACCGGGAGAATATGATCTGGCCGGTTTCTGCGTCGGTGTCGTCGAATCGGAAAAGTTAATCACCGGCTCCACGATCAGCGTCAATGACAGGATCATCGGACTCGCTTCCAGCGGCCTGCACAGCAATGGATTTTCCCTGGCCCGCAAGGTTCTTCTGGAAAAAGGGAAACTGGGCGTTAACGACAAGATTGCCGGATTGGAAAAAACGGTCGGGTTGGAAATGCTGGAGCCAACCAGAATCTATGTCAAGACTCTGTTGAATCTCTTCAAAAAATTCAACATAAAAGGACTTGTCCATATTACCGGCGGCGGATTTTACGACAACGTCCCGAGAATCATTCCCCAGGCCTGCCGTTCGGTCATCAAAAAAGGAAGCTGGGAGATACCGCCTATTTTCAAGGTCATCCAGGAAATCGGCAACGTTGAAGAAAAAGAGATGTTCCGGGTATTCAACATGGGCATCGGCATGATGATCATCGTGGCGGAAAAAGAATCTCAGGCGGTTCTTGAATATCTGGAATTAATGGGTGAGAAAGCTTACCAAATAGGATTTATAGAAAAGAAAGAAGACAAACAGGAGCAGGTTTGTCTTTCTGAAGAATAGGAAAAAGAAATGGCGGATTTATTGAAACTGGGAGTTTTGATTTCCGGAAACGGATCCAATCTGCAATCAATCATTGATCATATCGAAAAAGGTTCCCTCCAAGCTGTTATAAAAATCATTATCAGCAATAATCCCGATGCTTACGGACTAAGCAGAGCGAAAAAACACGGTATCCCTTTTGTTGTTTTAAAAAACGGGAACTTCAAAAACAAAGAAGATTTCGATGCCGAACTGGTCAGGATATTGAAGGACAACGGTGTGGAACTGGTTATTCTGGCCGGATTTATGCGCATTATTTCTCCGGATTTTATCAAGGCCTTCTCCGGAAAAATAATGAATATCCATCCCGCTCTCCTGCCATCCTTTCCCGGGCTTCACGGGCAAAGACAGGCCGTGGAATACGGCGTGAAATTTTCCGGCTGTACGGTGCATTTTGTCAACGAAGGCGTCGATACGGGACCGATCATTATTCAGAGCGCCGTGCCCGTTCTTGACGACGATACGGAAGATACGCTGGCCGCAAGAATATTAAAGGAAGAACACAGGATTTATCCGCAGGCGATCCAGCTTTTCGCGGACGGCAAACTGGAAATCAAAGGGCGTAAAGTACGTATCAAAAATTGAGAAAATAAATATCTCATCCGTCGATCCATTTAACCGTTTTTTTAATTATGATGACTCCGGATAATTATTTTCGAAGGAATTAACTGATCAATGTACGGTCTAATTGTCATAGGTGACGATCTTTCTTCCCATGTAGCTGCCGCAGTTGCTTGCAACAATGGCATAAAAACGGCTCTCATTGCGGAACACGGAATGGGAGATCACTGTTTTATCGGCGATCTCGCTTTCAATATCGACTGCACGCCTTTAAGCGGTTTCGGCGAAAATCAGATTTGTTCTTCTCTTTTGGCAGATCTGGGCATTTCCCTGGAAAGCAGTTTATTAAATCCCGCCTATCAGGTCATCCTTCCCGAAAACCGACTTGATTTTTTTAACGACAAAGAGGCCCTGGTCAATGAAATAAGCAGAGAATTCCCGGATCTGGCCGACGGAATTAAATCCTTTTACGATACCGCTGAAAATATCTCGGCCGCAGCTTATAAATGGCTCCAAAACCATCGGCTCATCCAGCCTCAAAACCTAAAGGATTGCCTTGACTATATAAAGATAACTCCTTATTTAATAAAGAGCAAATTCAACAATATACAATTAAAAAGATTGATGTCTGCCAATGCAGCATTTCAAAAAGTCATGGAAGCGCAGCAGTTGCTGCTTTCCTTTAAAACTAATAAACTAAGTTCTTTTTTTTCAAACTTTCAGCGCTTTACTCCTTTGCCCGGAGCTTACAATTTTTCACAGGGCAAACAGGCTCTTTTTGATGCATTGCTAAAAAAAATAGATTTGGCCGATGGTCTTTATCTGAGCAAATGTGAAGTATTGTCCATTAAAAAGGACCAAATAATCGAAGTCACTTACATGGGTAAAGACGGCGTCGCCGAGAAGGTGGAAGCCGATAATTTAATTGTCAGTACAAAATGGCAAAATATGCGTTTGGTCATCGACCGCAAAAAGAAATTCAGTTTCGGCGATTTCATCCGACCGACAAAAATTTCCCATTACCCTTTCACGATACATCTGGGAATAAAACCCCAATGTATTCCTGAAAAAATGACAAGACACGTCGCTGTCATCAGTGATGTGAATAAAGATATCTATGATAATAATTTGATTATTCTGGAATCAGGCGTCTCTGATGATGTAAGCAGCGCCTTAAAAATTCCGTTATCCGCGACTGTTTTTCTCCCCGATAACCAGGATAAATTCTCCAGAGACAACTTAAAGCAAACGGCCGATTCAATCGTCGAGCGGCTGGAATATTTTCTTCCCTTCTTAAAAGAAAATATCGAATTTTTCGATATAGAAGAATCAATCAATATTTCTCAAAAACAACGGGATATTGTTAATCCCAAATACAAGTTACGCAATGCCTTTCTTAC
>JAJFTS010000190.1 GCA_021372815.1 Deltaproteobacteria bacterium
AACTGCGGAGAATTCACCTGCATAGACACAAAGTTTACCGTAAAAATGCCGGATTCTATTTTACTAAAAGATGATTACAGCATTGAGCACATTGAAATCAATGTATCCGGTCTTTGCTCCGACTGCCGGGATACCATGAAATCTGAATTATCTAAACCTAACAACGGCAAAGAAGGATAATTATGTATTCAAAAAAAATACTCCTGCTCCTCCTGATTCTTTTAACCTTTATTTTGTCCTGTCAGCAGGCTAAAGAATCAAACTTGGAGGATAAAAAATTAAAAGTTGTCGCCACCATTTTTCCCGTTTACGATTTCGCACGCCATATCGGCGGAGATAAGATTAGTGTAACCATGCTTCTGCCGCCGGGGACAGACGCCCATCATTACGAACTGAGACCGGAAGATATCGTCAAAGTCACCAAAGCGGATATTTTCCTTTTTACCAACTTCGAACTGGAACAATGGGCCTATAAAATCATTAATGCCGCCGATAAAAACACTAATATGCTGGCGATAGAAACCGGAGATGGCGCCGTCCTGTTGCCGCTCAATCATGAAGAGGAACATGACGATCATGATGAACACGTTTCCCGTTTTGATCCGCATATCTGGCTGGATATGGATAACGCGCAGAAGATGGTGGATAATATTACGGACGCATTTATTAAAAAAGATCCCCGCAACAGCGATTACTACAAAAAAAATGCCGCTGATTATAAGCTCAAGTTGACGGCTTTGGATCGGCAGTTCCGTGAAGGACTGACGGGATGCAAGACAAAAACCATTTTACACGCCGGACATTGGGCTTTTGCCTACCTGGCCAAGAAATACAATCTGCATTATGTCGCGGCTTATAATGTCTTTGCCGACGCCGAACCCTCTCCGGAACAGATTGTCAATTTAATCGAACAAATAAAAAAAGAAAAAGTCCCTTATGTCTATTATGAAGATATGACTAACCCGCGCCTGGCGCAGACGATTGCCAGAGAGACGGGAGCCGGTTTACTGAAACTCAGCAACGGACATGACGTCAGCAAAGCGGACATAAAGAAAGGCGAATCCTTCATTTCGCTGATGGAAAAAAATTTAATTAATTTGAAGAAAGGGATGAGATGTCCGAAGAAATAATCCGGGTGGATAATTTGACGTTCCGTTATAACGGGACGGAAGTTATCAACGACATTTCTTTCGTCGTTAAAAAAGGCGATTATCTGGGCATTGCCGGTTCCAACGGATCCGGAAAGAGCACGCTTATCAAAAATATTCTGGGCATCCTCGAGCCAGACAGTGGAGCTATAAAAATCTTTGGACAACCTTTAACTTCCTTTCGTCAATGGCAAAGGATCGGTTATTTGCCACAAAGAATAAACGCGCTGAATTATCACTTTCCCTGCACCGTAAAGGAAATCGTTCAATTAGGAATTAAAAATAATGAGGCAGATTTGAAAAATACTCTGGAGATGATGGGCATCGCGCATCTTGCCGCCAGTCTGATCGGAGAATTGTCCTACGGCGAGCAGCAAAGAGTCATGCTGGCGCGTGCCTTAATCAGCAAGCCTGACCTGCTTATATTCGATGAACCGACGACGGCGCTTGATCCGGAAACAAGGGATGTTTTTTATTCTCTGACCGGGGAGATAAACCACAAAGGCACTACCGTCGTTCTGGTTACGCACGACACGGGCATTATCGGCAAATACGCGAGCAATCTCCTCTATCTCGATAAGAAAATAATATTCTTCGGAACGTTCGAAGATTTCTGTTCCTCTCCGGACATGACCGGATTTTTCGGATTGGACAGCCAGCACATGATTTGTCATCAACACGATAAAACGGGGAACAACACTTAATGGAATTGAGCAATATCCTGAATTATGAATTCGTACAACGCGCTTTTGTCGCCGGCATATTGATTGCCGCCGTCTCTTCCATTCTGGGCGTTTTTCTTGTTCTGCGCCGTTTTTCTCTAATCGGCGACGGTTTGGCTCATATCACCTTCGGCAGCGTCGCCGTCGTCATGTTGATCGGCGTCAGCCCCGTCTATATCACGCTTGCCGCACTGCCTCTGGTCATGCTTTCATCGCTGGCCATTCTGAAACTGACGCATTCCCGGCGCATTCCCGGAGACGCGGCCATCGGTGTTGTTTCGTCCGTCGGTATCGCTACAGGCATTGTTCTGGCCAGTTTATCCAACGGTTATAATCTTGATTTATTCAGCTACCTTTTCGGTAATATTCTTACGGTCACCCGGATTGAACTTCTTCTTTCTTTTATTGTTTTTCTCGCCGTCGTCGCCACGTTGATATTTTTTTATGACGATCTTCTCGCGGTAACTTTCGATGAAGAGCTGGCTCAGACGATGGGAGTTAAAACAAAAAGAATTAATATCATTCTCTTTCTGCTTACCGCGATCGCCGCGGTTTTAGCCATGAAAATTGCCGGTATCATGCTTGTTTCGGCAATGCTGATTCTGCCTGCCCTCACAGCCCTGCAGCTGTCTTTCAGTTTCAGGATAACAATTTTGGCTTCTGTTATTTTTGCGGTTTTATCAGTAATTTGCGGACTTTTACTGGCTTTTTTGTTGAATTTGCCCGCCGGAGGAACTATAATCATTATTAATATAGTTTTCCTGTTGTGCACTTTCGGAGCTAAAAAAATATTACCCGCCAAGAGGTAGCATAAGATGGCTCTTCCTTTTCACGCCTATCGTTTGGATATAATTTTTATCATCGCGCTGATTTGCGGTTTTACTTTGCCGGAAGGCCTGCTCATCGGCAGGATGATCATTCTGCCCGCGTTGATGATTATCATAATCGTTACTTCCCTGAGATTTCCCCGCGGTTTCTTCCGGCATCCCGCCTCTCTTTTTTATTCGTCGCTGAGGGGCAATCTCATGAATTATCTTGTTTTGGGAAATTTCATTCTTTTGACAAGCGCGTCCCTGATTCAAAAGCAGGAACTCTGGATCGGTATGGTGCTGGTTGCCGCCATGCCGTCATCACTGGAAATAATACTTTTGGGAGACTTACTGCGAATCGAAAAAAATTATGTTTTTACTTCTGTTGCCGGAACATATCTGGGAGCCCTGTTGATTGTGCCATTGGTCGGCCTGTGCTTTTTTAAATATCTCCATCTGAATTACTGGAATATCATCGTGCTGATATTGTGTCTGATTGTTCTGCCGCTGGTGATTTCCCGGCTCGCCATAGAAAAAGAATGGGACGAAACCATAAAAAAGCATGAAGAGACGGCGCTGGATTACTGCTATTTTATTGTATTTTATGCCATAACTGCCAACAGTAGAAATTTTCTCCTGAATTTATCATCCGATCTTTTAATTATAGCCTTGATTGCTTTTACAGGCACTTTTGCCTTCTATTTCGTAATCAGAAGAATCGGGGTTTATTTCCGCGGGCAAGAAAATAAAATCAATTTTTTTATTCTGCTGGGCACCATGAAAGATTGCGGACTGGCCGGCGGCATAGCCCTTACCTTGTTTAATCAGGAAGTTGCCGTTCCTTCGTTAATTTTCGCCGTTTCAACCTTCATCTACATGAACTGGCTCAGATTCAAAACAAAACACCTCAACGGCTCCAATAACAGTCAAATAATTTAAATTATAAATTTGACAAACTCGAAATATTAACTATTTTATAAAGAAAAAAAGGAGAATCAAGATGGCTATCTCATTACCAGAATTACCCTTTGCTAAAGACGCGTTGGCGCCTTTTATCAGCGCCAATACCCTGGATTTCCACTATGGCAAACATCATAAAGCTTACGTGGATAACTTAAACAAATTAATCTCCGGCACTGATCTGGAACAAAAATCGGTGGAAGAAATTATGAAGATTGCCGCTAAAGACCCGGCAAAAGCCGGCATGTTCAACAATGCCGCACAGGTCTGGAATCACTCTTTTTACTGGAAATGTCTGAAAAAATCAGGTGGAGGTGCTCCTACCGGCAAAATCGCGGCAATGATCAATACGACATGGGGAAGCTATGATAAATTTGTCGAAGAGTTGAAAAACGCCGGCGCCACCCAGTTCGGCAGCGGCTGGGCATGGCTTGTCTTAGAGGGAGACCAGCTAAAAATAACGAAAACGGCCAACGCGGACACCCCGCTGGTTCACAATCAAAAACCGCTCCTGACAATAGATGTGTGGGAACATGCCTACTATCTTGATTATCAAAACCGCAGGCCGGATTACCTCTCCGCTGTGATTCAAAATTTGATTAACTGGGATTTCGTTAATGCTAATTTAGGTTAGTTTAACCTTATGCCATTTGTTAATCAAAGATGATATCGAGGCGGCTAGGCGGAGGCAACGAGGCGTATTATAATACGTTGAGAAAGCCGACAACCCCGGCCTGCGCCGGGGCAGGCTGTGCCAACAAAGATAGCGCTTTGATTAAGGATTGGTCGCTGAAAAAAGAAAAGGAGGCTTAATTAAGCCTCCTTTTTTATATTCTCAAAACAGGCAATGACGGTTATTTCTTTTTATCAACTCTGATTTTAAGTTCTTTTCCTACTTTAAAGAAAGGCAGTTTCTTGGGTTCAACCTGAATTTTTGTTCCTGTCTTAGGATTTCTTCCCGTATAGGAACCGTAGTCTTTGACCACAAAGCTGCCAAACCCTCTGATTTCGATGCGTCCGTTTTTCTTCAGTTCGTCGGTAAAACCCTTAAAAATGAGGTTAACAACATCAATTGCCTTTTTTTCCGTCAGGTTTAATTTACTGCTTAAAGCCTCAATAAGATCGGATTTATTCATAGCTCCTCCTTAAATACTGATTACAACTTATAATAAAGAGATAATAATTCAGTTTTTTATCTTTTCTAAGGTTGAGTTTATTATTTATTTTTGGGTGAAAGTCAAGAAAATTTTTACCTTTTTTGGCTTTCCGCATTATCCAGAAGCATGTTTATTTCTTTTTTAGTCAAATACCGCCACTCGGCTTCTTTCAGAGTCCCCAGTTTAAGATCGCCGATCGCTTCACGCATCAGACTGGCTACCCTGTACCCAATCGCTTCAAATCCTCTTCTGATGATTCTATTTCTCCCCTCTCGCAGAGTCAGCCGAAGCCAGCTACTCTTATCGTTATACTTTTCCACCCGGAGATTTTCCGGTTTAAAAACGCCATCGTCCAGTTTGACGCCCCTGCTCAATTGTTTTAATTGTTCTTTGGACAAATGGCCCTGAATTTTAACTTTGTAGATTTTTGGTTTTTGAAAACGCGGATGCTGTATTTTCTGGGCGAAATCACCGTCATTAGTCAGAAGAAGCAGGCCTCTGGAATCGTAATCCAGTCTGCCTACAGGATAGACCCTTTCCGGCACATCTCTTATTAAATCCGCAACTGTCGGCCTGTTCTGTGGATCATGAAGCGTAGTGACAAATCCGGAGGGTTTATTCAGAGCAATATAATACTTTGTTTTTTCTATGGAAATTATCTTGCCATCGATGCGGATGATATCTTTGGCGGCTTCTGCCTTTTCTCCCAGTTTCTTCACCACCACGCCGTTCACGCTGACCCGTCCCTGGGTGATCAGCTCTTCGGCGTGGCGCCGTGAGGTGATGCCGGCAGTCGCGATGATTTTTTGCAAACGCTCTCTCATAAGTCAGGAGTATCTTCTATCTTTTCTTCTATCTTTTCTTCTTCTATTTCCTGACCTGCGAGTTCCTGTTCCTGATCCAATATTTCCTGCTGAGGTTCCGGTACATCCTTTTCAGGTTCAGAGATTTCCGGTCGAGACTCAAAAAATTCCTGTTCAGTCTCAGGGACATCCTGTTGAGACTCCGGGATTTCCTCTTCAATCTCTAAAAGTTCCTGCTGCTGATGAAGTTCTTTCAATTCACGAATATTGGGCAGGTCCATGATGTCTTTGAGATTGAAAACTTCCAGAAATTTTCTGGTTGTTCCGTAAATAATCGGTTTACCGGGCACATCTTTACGGCCGACAATCCGAATAAGTTTCTTTTCCAGAAGGCCTTTCAGCGGACCGCCTGCGTCCACTCCGCGAATGTCCTCAATCTCGGATTTCACAATGGGTTGTTTATAGGCAATGATGGCCAGAGTTTCCAGTGCCTGTGGAGACAGGGAGTGAGGCTTATTGCTTTTGAGCTTCTTTACCCACTGGCTTATGTCGGGACTGGTGCGGAACTGAAAACCCCCGGCGACTTCCTGCAGGATAATCCCCCCCTGCCGTTCATTATATTCCGTTACCAGTTGATCAATAATTTCTTTAATTTCTGTTTTTTCCACATCCGGAAAGACAGAGCGAATTTTCTCAGGCGCCAACGGCGTGTCGGAAGCGAAAATCAGAGCTTCAATTACTGCCTTAATCTTTTCCATTTACGACTCCACGGCCGGAAATATCCGGATAACTCCAAAAATCGAAGTTTGATACGCTTTGATCATTCTAAGCTTGATTAATTCCAGTATAGCTAAAAAAGTATAGATAATACGGCGGCGATCTCTTTTCCCCTGAAGCAAATCTTCAAAGGTAAGATTTTTCGTCAAAGTCAGTTTATCCATAACTTCATTTATTATATCAGTCAGAGAAAGTTTTTCCAAATCAATTTCCATCAGCTCTTTTTTATCCATCTGAGAGACAATGCGATGAAAAGCTTCAATCAGTTCAAAAACACTTGCCTCAATAAGCTCTTCCTCATCATCACGTTCTGATTTTTCCATCTCTTCCGGCGGAGTGGCCGCGCGGGTAAACACATCTCTTTCCAAAAGAGGACGACTGCCCAGACTTTCCGCGATTTCTTTAAAAGTCTTATGCTCCAAAAGCTGTCTGACCAGTTCGGCACGGGGATCTTCCTCTTCTTCTTCCGGTTCCTCAGGGGGAGGCAAAAGCATTCTGGATTTGATATGAATAAGCGTGGAAGCCATCACCAGGTACTCTCCGGCCAGATCCAGATTAAGCGCCTTGATCATTTTCAGGTATTCAAGATATTGCTCGGTAATCAGGGCGACGGGAATATTATAGATATCAATCTCATTTTTCTTGATCAGATAAAGCAGCAGGTCCAGCGGACCCTCAAAGATATCCAGCTTAATGGCATAATTTAAGCTTTGTTCGTTTTCCATATGATCTACCGAAAACTCCATTTACCGACATCGTTCACGGGCATTAAATTTTCATCGCGGCCCGAACTTCATCCATCGTCTGACGGGCTATTTTTGAGGCTTTATTATTGCCTTCTTCTATAATCGCATTGATTTCATCCGGATGACTTGTGTAGTAATCAATCCGTTCGTGAACGGGACTTAATTCTTCGGCAATACGCTTGGCCAGCATTCTTTTACAGTCCGTACACCCGATTCCCGCCTTCCGGCATTCAACATCAATTTCTTTGACCTTCTCCCGGGGAGAATATAAACCGTGAAAAGTAAATACATTGCATATCTCGGGGTTCCCCGGATCGCTCTTCCTTATTCTTTGAGGATCGGTAAACATGGAGTTTACCTTATGCTGCAGCGTTTTACCGCGATCGCTGATATAAATAGAGTTATCATAGGATTTGCTCATTTTTCTTCCGTCAACTCCCAGCAGTTTGGGAACGCTGGTTAAAAGCGGCTCGGGAACGGGAAATATCTCTTTGTAGAGAAAATTGAACCGACGGGCTATTTCCCGGGTCAGTTCGACATGGGGAAGCTGATCGACGCCCACCGGCACTCCGTATGCTTTATACATGATAATATCGGCAGCCTGCAGCACCGGATATCCCAGAAAGCCGAAAGTCGAGAAATCCTTATTGGCCAGTTCGGTTTTCATTTCCTTGTAGGTGGGATTGCGCTCCAGCCAGGCCAGCGGTGTGATCATGGAAAGAAGCAGGAACAGCTCGGCATGTTCCTTAACCGCCGACTGTACAAAAAGTGTGCTCTTGTTCGGGTCAAGGCCGACACTGAGCCAGTCTATCACCATATTGATGATGTTATCTTTAAGACCTTCCGTGGAGCTGTACTCACTGGTAATCGCGTGCCAATCGGCAACAAAATAAAAACAATCATATTTGCCGCTTTCCTGCAATTCAATCCAGTTTTTCAAAGCTCCGTGCAAGTTGCCCAGATGCAGCTTGCCCGTCGATCTCATTCCGCTGAGTATTCTCTTTCGCTCCAAAAACAACTCCTTTTCATTAAGTAAAACGAACTAAGGCCTCCGGCTATGACAAAATACGGAGGCCTTAGTTTTAAAAGAACTAAATAATCTGTTATTTAACTTTACCGGCCAGTTCTTTGCCTGCTTTGAATTTGACAACTTTCTTTGCGGGAATCTTGATGGCTTTGCCGGTCTGAGGATTCCTGCCCTCTCTGGCTTTTCTTTTTACTACTGAGAATGTGCCAAAGCCTACCAGAGCGAGTTTGCCGTTCTTCTTGAGTTCTTTAGTGACCGTGTCCTGAAAAGTATCCAACGCTTTTGCCGCTTTGTCCTTGGTGATGCTTGCCGATTTCGCTATAACCCCGATTAATTCAGCCTTTGTCATCTTTTAAATCCCCCTTTCATAAAATCAAGTTTTTGAATTGTATTATTAACCGTCTTCACGGTTATAATCTGAGTTCGAAATATTTGAACGGGTGAATCGAATTTGCAAACATTACGGGAAGCCGCGATAATCTTCGTTTCTTATCAATGAGTTTAATTAATCCTGCTAAAACCTGCTTGTATCCTGGCCCGGAAAGGTATCGCTTCCCTTAAATTCGCGCTACGACTAGCACAATAAAGATTAACAATCAAGGAAAAAATGATTTTTTTCCCAATAATATTATTATATTTTCTAAAATTTTATTCCGTCAATATTTTCATCATCGGATAGCTTACCGCCGTTTTTATGCCGAATGCGGGAATAACTTTTTCCTTCTAAAAATTCACCGCAACCGTGACAAATGTGCGTTCCTTTACAAAAAAAAATCCTTATGTTAATAAAACCTTGTAATAAATTCAGGTTTTTTATGCAAAATACAAATATAGAACATATAAAGACATGGTTTATTCTGTCCCGTCCGCCTTTTCACACGGTCGGCGTCCTTCCTTTTATACTGGGAACGGTTCTGGCGTATAAAATCGACTCCGTCTTCAGCATGGAAATTTTTCTTCTCGGGGTTTTCGGGGTTATCCTGATCATGTTATCCACTTACCATTCCGGTGAGTACTTCGATTATCAGGGAGATGTTATTTCCAATCGCTTGCATGAGAACCCATTTGCCGGCGGTACCCGCGTTCTTCCTCATGGGAAAATATCTCCTCTGGTCCCTTTCTGGACAAGCATTCTTGCCATCACGCTCGCCGGAATAATCGGCGCTATCCTGCAGTTTGTTTTAAAAACAGGCCCTTATACACTGCTTCTGGGTTTTCTGGGCGCCTTTTCCGGTTTCTTTTATTCCACCAAACCGGTCAGGCTGGTGCAAAGAGGCTTTGGTGAAATCTTCATCGGCTTCTGCTACGGCTGGCTTCCCATTGCCTCGGCTTACTACATACAGACAGGGACAATTCATTCGTCCATTCACTGGATGGCAATACCCATCGCCCTGACGATATTTAATGTAATCCTGCTTAATGAGTTTCCTGACTACGAAGCGGACAAGGCCACGGGCAAAAAAAACCTTCTTTATCGCATCGGAAAGAAAAACGGAGAGTTTATCTACGTCGCCTTTTCTTTACTGGCTTCAGCGGCAGTGCTCGCTTCGCCGTTTTGCGGAATTGCTTTTAAGATTATTTATTTTTACCTTCCCGTACTGGTTATTTCCTTATTCATCCTGCTGATGATGTTACGCGGAAAATACGAAGATAAGAAAATGCTGGAAAAACTATGCGCTCTGAATATCGCGGTCAATCTGGGAACATCCCTTGTTTACATTCTGGCATACCTTTAAAATTCAATCATGAAGACTGACAAAAAAGTTAAAGCGTTTTATAATCCACCATCCCTTTTGTTTAAACAGATGGGCAGCGCCATGCTCATGGGTTATTTAAACCATTGGCGGAAATTCCCCGCCTGGACACTAAAACACGGCTTCAGATCCATACCGGTGGCCAACGGCGCCTGGGGCATGGGCTGCATCGGTTACCCCGGACACCCGGTCTGGGAGGTCACCGGCGCCTGCAATCTGAGGTGCATCCATTGCCATGCGGTCAGCGGAAAAGCCGATCCCCATGAATTAACCACCGATGAAGGAAAAAGATTAATCGACACGATCGCTTCCGTCAGCGAATTCCGCACGTTGATTTATACCGGAGGCGAACCACTGGTGCGGCCGGATATCTTCGAGTTGCTCAGGCACTCGCAAAAAGCGGGGCTGGCCAATATCATCGCCACCAACGGCACACTGATCGATGAAGAAATGGCCTTTAAAATGAAGGATCATGGCGTCGTCTGCAACGCCATCAGCATTGACGACTCCAATCCCGATACGCATGATATGGTGCGCAATAAAAAGGGCTCATTCGACCTCGCTCTTCGCGCCATTGACGCCACGAAAAAAGCGGGCATTCTTTTACAGATTAATACCACGGCAATGGAATACAATTTGCCGCATTTGTCCGAACTTATCGATTTAGTCGACAACTGCGGCGCCGGCATTATGCTCATGTACCAGTTGGTCGCCGTGGGTCGCGGAGAAAAAATTGAAAAAGCCACTTTAAAGAAAAGCGCCAACAAAAATCTATGCGACCTTATCGCGGGGAAACAAATAAACGCCACCACCATTATTGAACCGGTAGCGGGACCTCAATACTGGCCGTATATGCTGGAGAAAAAAGGAATCAGAAACGGTCTGGGACTTAAGATTGCCGGCAAAATATTTCATGGCTGCGCGGCGGGACGCGGTTTTGTTTATGTGAAAGCCAACGGCGATGTCTGGCCCTGTCCCTTTGTGGAGATCAATGCCGGAAACGTAAGGGATTTGAGTTTCGCTGAAATCTACAGGAATGCGCCGGTATTTCAGCATTTGCGACGAAGAGAAGAACTTTTAAAAGGTGCGTGCGGCGAATGCAATTACAAAACGATTTGCGGCGGCTGCCGCGGACGCGCCCTGGCTTACAGCGGAGATTACCTGGCGGAAGATCCCCGCTGCTTTATACATGAAACTCACAGAAAACGAGCGTAGCGAAGTTTGATGTGTTAGTTGAATTATCCCCACCGAAGGTGGAGGGTATCGCAGATACCCGGGATCCATGAAACTTCAAAACACCACCCGTAAAACAAGTTAATTCAGGGCAAGGAGAAGCAATATGAACACGACAAAAATAAATCAGGACCAGTTCCGGGAAATGCTGAAAAATCCCAGTGACAAACCTTTCGTCATGTTGAACCTGCTGAAGTTCAAAAAAGAAGGCGGGAAAAAATCTTATGCCCGTTATCTTAAAGAAGCTACCAGGTTTGTGGAAGGAGTCGGCGGAAAACTTTTGTTATTCAGCAAGCCAAAGGAACTGTTAAACGGAACTCAAACCTGGGATCTTTTGATGCTGGTGCAGTATCCGTCCCGCAATGCTTTTCTTCAAATGGCTAACGATCCCGAATACTTGAAAATTCACAGTTTCCGTGAAGAAGCGCTGGAGGACGCCGTTCTTTACGCAACGGATGAAATAACCCCGCGCGATCTGCTGCAGAACTGAATTCATCCGCTATCCGGGCAACAGCATAAGATAAAATTTATTTTTTCAGTAACAAATACAGCTCGCCTTTTTCCTTCAGTGTTCCGGCGGTATTTTCCGCTTTTTGACCGAACCCGCAGAAAAGATCCACCCGGCCGGGGCCTTTGATGGCCGACCCCTTATCCTGACTGAGCACAAAACGTGAAAAATTTACGCGTTCCTTCATAAGGCCTTCCGCATCGAAAACAGGCTTGCGCAAACGGATAAAGGCCAGCGCTCCTTCCGGAAAAAAGTCGGGATCGGTCGCAATGGATCTGTCCGGCGTTACCGGTTCGCCTAAAGAGCCAACCGGATCTTTTTCCAGAAAGCGAAAGAAGGTGTATCTTTCATTGTAGCTTAAAATATCATAGATTTCCTGATCGCTCTTGCCTTTTAAGAATTCATGGCGATAAGAAGCTTCCGAACTTTGTATCCTGCCGCCCTCCAGCATAAATTTAGTCACGCTGCGGAAAGGCCTGCCGTTCGTTTGCGCAAAACCGACTGTCAAAACAGTCCCGTCTTGCAGTTTGACTTTTCCGGAGCCCTGAATATGCAGAGAAAACAATCCCACCGGGTCGGACACCCAGATTAGCTCCAGATTCTTTCCCCTTAAAGCGCCCTCAACATCAATTTCGCGGCGGCTGTAATAAGGGATAAATCTGCCGTCCTTCATCCGCCCGATCCGGCCTTCTTCTTTGATCAAATCAGGCGGCACCTGATAAAGCGGGTATTTGTATTTTTCGGTGCGCTCAAGAGAACCGTCCAGCAGGGGCTCGTAGTAACCTGTAAAAAGCACGCCGGCGATGTCATTCCCGCCAACACGATACACGTCGAATTCCGCAGTAATTTTTTTTCTCCAATCGTCCTGATGATCCGTTTCCCGCAGAATTGCGCGGAAAGCTGTCAGTGTTTCTTTTAATTGTCTCGCGTCAACCGTTCTGTCCGCGATACGATAAACTTTGTTTCGTCCCGCACCTTCATAAAAATTGATGCTGCGTTCGATGGCCGTCTCCAGCGATTCATCGGCAAGATCATCGGCAAAATCAATCTCTGCAGCGTCAACGGGAACAAATGTTTCGAAAGGTTTTACAGGCGTTTTAAAAACGGCGCGCATGCAGCCGCTGAATGAAAGAATGGTGATTATGAGAATAAATATTTTAAGTGAATATTTCATAGTTCCACAATCATTGCCACTTCATCGCAATAATCAGGATACTTGGAGCAGCGGAAACAATCCGACCAGATTTTTTCCGGAAGCAGATTTCTGTCGGTTTCCTTGAAACCCAGCTTAACAAAAAAATCCTTTTTATAAGTAAGCGTGAATACCTTAAAAAGGCCCAGGGTGATGGCTTCGGAGATACAGGCCTCCACGAGCTCCCGGCCCACGCCTCTTCCGCGGTAATTTTCATCCACGTATAGAGAACGTATTTCCGCGAGATTTTCCCAGATGATGTTCATCGCGCAAATGCCGATAATCTGAGATTCATCCTCATCATAATAAACGAAGAAATCACGCAGAGAGCCGTAAATATCCATGAGAGAGCGCGGCAGCATCTCGCCTTTGCCCGATGATAAATTAATCATGCGGTGGATGGTTTTTACATCATCAATGCGCGCTTTTCTCAGCATTTTCCTTCTCCCGATTAATTGATTTTGTAAGACTTGGCGCTCGCGAGCATCTCACGGGCATGCTCTTTTGTTGTCCGGGTCATATTAACACCGCCGAGCATCCGGCTGATTTCCTCGATTTTCTGTTCGTTGTCAAGCTCATTTACAGAGGTAATCGTTCGGCCTTTGACAATCTTTTTGGAGACGAACATGTGTTTGTCTCCAAAACAGGCGATCTGCGGCAAGTGGGTTATGCAGATGACCTGGTGGTTGGCGGAAACAGCTTTTAATTTCCGGCCCACAATTTCCGCGACGGCTCCTCCGATGCCGTTATCCACTTCATCGAAAACAATTGAGGAAACAGAACCGGTGCGCGACAAAGCATTTTTCAATGCCAGAATGATCCGCGACAATTCACCGCCCGAAGCGACCTTGTTCAGGGGCCTGGCTTCTTCCCCCTTGTTGGCCGAAAGATAAAATTCCAGGTTATCGATTCCCTTCGGTCCGAAGGATTCAGCTCCACCACCGGCATCATTTTTAAAACTGACAGAGAAAGCGGCATGCGGCATATTCAAGGCGTAAATTTCTTTATCCACCGCGTCCTGTATTTTCCGCGCTGCCTGACCTCTTCTTTCGGAAAGCAGGAGCGCTTTTTGCCGCACGGTTTCCTTGACCTTCTCTTCTTCCCGGGACAGTCTCTCCAGTTCTTCTTCCAGAGAGGATACCGTTTTCAGAGCTTCTTCCATTTCCCGTCTTTTGCCAAAAACGGCCTCCAGAGAACCGCCATGTTTTCGTTTAAGGCGGTTCAAGGTATCAAGCCGTTCATCTATGGCCGCGAGCCGTTCGGAATCGAAAAACAGATTTTTGCCGTAGTCACGCAGTTGCAGCGCTGCTTCCTGAAGCGTGACAAAGCTGCTCTCGATATCCTCTTCGGCAATTTTTAAATTAGAATCTATCTTTTTTATTTCTTTTATCTGATGCTGAACCTCCTTTAGCTTGACGATGGCGGAATCTTTTTCGCCGTAGAGCAGATCAAATGCATTGCCGGCCCAGCCGGACAACTTTTGAAAGTTGACCAGAACTTTTTTTTCATCCGCCAATGCCTCATCTTCCGCCTGCTGAGGATTAACGTCCTGAATTTCTTTTAATTGAAATCGATACAAATCGGCTTTTTCTTCCCTGCTTTTGTTTAAATCCTGTAATTTTTCTATCTGAGTTCTGATTTGCTGATACTGATTATAAATTTCTTCATACACGGCTCTGTCCGACAGACAACCGCCGAACTCATCCAGAATATCAATATGATTTTCGGCATCGAGAATCACCTGATGTTCATGCTGTCCGCAGATATTAATCAATGATTCACTGACGACGGATAAATTCATCAGTGTCGCCGCCTGTCCGTTAATGAACGCTCTGTTTTTACCGGAATGGGAAATGACCCGGCGGATAATCAATTCTTCCGAGACGGGAAAACCCATGGCTTCGACTTTGTCCCGCAAAGGTTTGTTGGCGGCGACATCAAATACCGCTTCCACCGTTGCCGTTTCGGCTTGTGTTCTGATCATCTCCGTTGTCGCCCTGTCTCCCAGAAGCAGACTGACCGCACCGATGATGATCGATTTTCCCGCACCCGTTTCACCGGAAATAATATTCAGTCCTTCGCCGAAGGAAACATGAAGTTCATCAATGATGGCAAAATTTTTAATGCTCAGTTCATTAAGCATTTTTCCTTTTTTTAGCTCCCGGAGGTAAATCGCCCCAACCGAGCTTGGAACGCAGGATCTCCCCGTAGCTGCGGTATGGAGAAAGAACCAGCATTGTTACATGCCTAGATTTTTTGATCATCACGGCATCGCCGGATCTTATTTTGTAAGATTCCTGTCCGTCCAAAGTCAGCATGGCGCCCCTGTCTTTGGACCAGAGAGTGATCTCAAGATTTGAATCCTCGGAAAAGATTATCGGACGATTCGTCAGGGTATGGGGACAGATGGGATTGATAATGATTAAATCCTTTCCCGGATAGACGATGGGCCCCCCCGAGGAAAGTGAATAAGCGGTGGAACCGGTGGGCGTCGAAACAATAAGACCGTCGCCTTTATAAGTCGTCAGATACTTGCCGTTAATCTCTACTTCCAGTTCATTCATCCGGGGTAAGTCCCCCCGGTTGATAACGACATCGTTTAAAACACTGCCGACATTGGTGACGATTTTACCGTGACGGACGCTGACGTCAAGCATCATTCTCTTTCCCGTCACGAATTCCCCCCGGATAACCATTTCCAGCGTCGAATGTATTTCGTTTAAGTTGACTTCGGTCAGATAACCGAGGCCACCCATATTGATTCCCAGAATGGGTACTCTGTGGCCGGCCAGGTAATGCGCCGTGCTAAGCATTGTGCCGTCACCGCCCAGAACAACAACCATTTCCGATTTTCGCGCCAGTTCTTTCCAATTCAATCCGGCGCCGCGAGAAACTTTTCTGGAGATTTCCATTTCCAAAAAGACTTTTACGCCTTTTTCCTCCAGCCAATTCTTCAGTGATCTGACGTGATCGGTAATCTTTTCCTTTTCAATGTTGGCGACAATGCCTATCTTTTTTATTTTCATTTGTGTAATCCTAAAATATGAAGCTCACTAACACAAATAAAATCCTCTGTCTACGGATAAATATATAACGCATCTATTTATAAAACAATTGATTTTCCAGAGAAATCACTCAATATTTTTGACACATCCTGAGCCTGAAATATGCGGCACAATATCCTCGTAATGCCGAAAAACATTTTTTTTCAGTGACCGTTTATTCGTTTTGTAGGATTGGTTAAAATCTCTGCGGGGATGGCTGCTCTCTGATCGTTCCTTTCTCTCCCTTTTGAACAGGGAGAGAAAGGAACTTCAACATCACCTCTGGCAGAATTAGAAGGTGGTTAATATATCGTGGTCCTTATCATCCAAAGGTATTACATTACGCGGATCGGGCTGAAGGCCGGACAGAGCCTTGCCGCCTTTTTTTCCTATAGCTGGGGTGTGCATTTGATGTCTGGATTGTCCGGCAGCAAGCAATGACTGGTTAAAATATCCCGAACCGCTAAGTTTGAATCCGGCCACCATGCTGCGCATCTCTTCGGATTGCGAAGACATCTCCTCGGCAGCGCTCGCCGATTCCTCGGCATTCGCCGCATTCTGCTGGGTTACCTGATTCAATTGTTCCACTGCCTTGTTCACCTGGCCGATCCCCTGATCCTGCTGCTCCGAAGCCGCTGCGATCTCCGCCACCACTTGGCTGACCTTGCCGCCCAGATCGGTGATTTCCTGGAAGTTCTTCAATACCTCCGCGTTGATGTTCACGCCGTTGTCCGAATTTTTCACCGCATCTTCTATTAAATTCGCCGTGTTCTTCGCCGCTTCCGCGCTCCGCATCGCCAGATTTCTCACTTCTTCCGCCACGACCGCAAATCCCTTGCCCGCGTCTCCGGCGCGGGCCGCCTCCACCGCCGCGTTCAGGGCCAAAAGGTTCGTCTGGAACGCAATTTCGTCTATCGTCTTCACGATCTTGGCCGTAGCATCCGAGGACGATTTGATCTGGTTGATGGCCAATGACATACGGCTCATGCTTTCCACGCCCTTATCGGCACTACTGCGGGCCTGATCTGCCACTCCCTTGGCTTCCTTGGCATTCAAGGCATTCTGCTTGGTCATGGACGACATTTCCTGCAAATTACTGGATATCTCTTCCAGCGAACTGGCCTGCTCGCTGGCTCCCTGAGACAGCGACTGACCGCCGGTGCTTACCTGAATGCTCGCCGATGCCACCTGCTCGGCGCCGATGGCCACTTGCTGCAGGGCTTTGTCCAGATTCTCCACCGCCAGGTTGAGCGATTCTTTGATCTTGGCATGATCACCCATATAAGAACCTTTCACACGGGCGGTCATATCCTTGTTGGCGACAAGTGCCAGAACATCCGACGCCTCGTTAATCGGCCCCATCACTGCATTTAGAGTTTTATTCACACCCTGAACAATATCCTGATAGGCGCCTTTGAATTCCTGTTCATTGCCGCGAACATTCAGTTTGCCTTCCAGTGCCGACCTGGTCAATGCGTCCATTTCCTTGACGAGGTCCTTGATGGTTTCTACCATTCTTTTCAACGCCGGACCGATCTCGTCTTTGTCATCCATGACGGGAGTCTCAATATTGATATTCCCTGCCGATATTTGCTGCATCCCTCCCACTACATATTTTTGAAGATTATCAGCAAACTGGTCCATTGCTTTTGTTAAAATACCTATCTCATCTTTTCGGTGCAAATTCAGACGTCCGGAAAGATGACCCTTGCCCATCTCCTGTATCATCTCCAAACCCCTGGCCAGCGGCTTGGTAATGGACATGGTCAGTATCAGCCCCAACCCTAAAGCCAACGCCACTGCAAATACGGCAGCGATAATGACCACAGTTGAAGCCAAAATAGCGGCTGTTCTGTTCTCCTTGTTTGCTGCCTCGGCGTTCTTGCGGTTAATTTCATTAAGAGAACGAACGGCGGCCAAGGTTTTTATCCGACCCTGGACCGCGTAACTTCCGGCTCCTAAAAGACGTTCGACCTCATCATCTTTTCCTTCATCCTTCCGCATCATTCCTTCCTTGTAGCCGCGCTGCATGTCGGGCCATGCAGCTTCAAAATCGGCGATGATCTTCTTTTCGTCGTCCCCGATATTTCTTTTTTTGTAATTCTCCATAATTTCGTTGACCAAAATGATGGTCTCGTTGATGCTCTGAGCCATCTTCGGGCGGTCGGCCGGTACATCAAAATATCGATAGATATCTCCCCTCATTTTTTCCAGGCTGGTGTTAATAGTTCCCAGTTCCTCAATGGCCGTCGTATTTTGACTGTACATCACTTCGGCCCGGGCCGCTATTGACTTTATATTGCTGTAACCGATCATGGTCACTACCATCAGGATAACAACCACAGCCAAAAAGCTCCCGATAAGCTTGGTACCGACTTTGATATTGTCAAACATGCTTCTATCTCCTTTATTTATTCCTTTTATTTCATATTTTTTTTAATTCAGGCAGGCTCTTAATTTCCTCCGTTGGCAGCCCTTCTCATATTGACGACATCGGAAGCGGTGATGACCTTCTCTATGTCCAGAAGAAGACGAACACGTCCTCCTGTCTTACCCACGCCCAGAAGATATTCCGGATTCACATCCGCGCCGAAAGATGGGGTATCCTCAATATCACCGGAAGCTACGTTCACGACCTCCGATACCTTATCCACCAGTATGCCCATCATCAAACCGGCAGTCTTGATAACGATAATACAGGTCTCATCGGTGATCTGAGTCTCATCGATACCGAACTTAATCTTCATATCCATTATCGGATGAATCTTACCCCGCAAATTGATGACTCCGCGTATGTATCTGGAAGTCAGCGGTACTGGCGTAATCGGCATCCGACCGATAATTTCCTGCACCTTGAGAATCTCCACCCCGTATTCCTCACCGGCCAGAAAAAATGTCAGGTATTTACCGGCACGGGAATCAACCTTCATGGATTGAGTCTCCTTTATTGCAGTTGCGTTGTTCATTTTTTTGCCTCCTATATGAACTATTTATACATTCTCTTTAAACTCTCTGAGCCAGAAAGTGCCAAGATTTAAACGATATTCAGGCTCTTCAGGGCATTTTTCAAAATTTCACTTGAAACCGGTTTTTCAAAATAAAAAGCCGCTCCCAAGGACTGAGCCTTCTCCATAACGGCGGAACTGCCGTAGCCGGTCACCAGGATTACATGGGTCTGGGGATAAAATGCCTTGACGTATTTTATGATTTTCAAACCTTCTTCACCGTCCACACCTGTTAACCGGAGGTCCACGATCACAACATTATAAATATTTTTTCTAAGATGATTTTCAGCATCACCAATCGTTTCAGCCGTATCAACTGTGATATTCGGGCTCTTCAATAATTTTTTAAATGCCAATAAGATTGCTTTTTCATCATCAACAATCAAAATACTTTGGTTCATTTCCCGCTCCCGCATTTTTTATCATTAACCGTTCCCGTCGGTGATCAAATATCAAGTTTCGTGCCAAGACTTTTTCTGAAGATTTTCCTTTATTTTACGAAGAGATGGTCGAATAGCCGTTAAATGATCATTCTCATTCCTGATAAAATTATTAATATCTTTATCAATAGTGAGAATCTTATTTTTAGGGAAAGCGTACTTGGGAGTGTAAAAAAGCAGAAATTTATTGTGAGACTCAAATTTCAAAAACGACGTGCATTGAAATTTGTAAGTCATAGTGAGTCCCAAATTTCGGAAGCTAAGCGCACTGAAATTTGCTGGACGAACTATCTAATCCCGATATCGGGATTGGGAACAATCCCGCACAGCAGAGGGTAATGAGATCCAAGTTTCAGAAACATGGTGAGTCTCTCTGAAAACAAGCGTAGCGAAGTTTGAAGAGTAAGACGAACTATCCCGCAAAACGGGAGAGTGTGCACTGAAACTTGCAGGCCGAATTATCCTGCATAAGCATGGATATAATACCCCGCAGCTTGCTGCGGAATTTTTTCCAAAGCTTGCTTTGGGGTCCATACCCGTGATTAATACCCCGGCAGAAAAATCACCGGAGAAAAATCAAACTTTTTTTATTTGTTTATTGTGTTAATTTTTTTGATCTTACGGTACAAAGTCGGACGGGATATCCCCAAAATCCTGGCCGCAGCGCTGGTGTCCCCGCTGCATTGATCCATAATGCTTTTGATGTGCAACATTTCCGCAGCTTCAATTGACGAATCTTTGGGTTTCGACCGGTCTTCGACTGTCGGCAAATCAAGTCCGGCAAAGTGTGACGGTTTGAGTATACCCCCTTCCGAAAGCATCAGTCCGCGCTCCAGCATGTTCTTCAGTTCCCTGATGTTTCCCGGCCAGTTATAGGAGCGCAGCAGATGCAATACATCAGGTGGAACTTCAGCGCCCTTATAATGAAGGCTTGCGAGTAAGTGAAGCACCAAACCTTCCATGTCCTGATCCAGTTCTTTCAGGGTCGGAAGATAGAGTGAAAAGACATTGATGCGGTAGTATAGATCCAGCCTGAAGCGGCCGTGTTTGGTATCGGATAGCAGATCCCGGTTCGTTGCGCAGATCAGCCGGAAATTGCTATGACGCATTTTAACCTCGCCCAGCCGGCGATACTGTTTTTCCTCGATTACTTTTAAGAATTGGGCCTGAACCGACAAATCCATATCCCCTATTTCATCCAAAAATAATGTGCCGCCATCGGCCACCTCTAAAAGCCCTTGTTTGTCCTGATGGGCGGAAGTAAATGCTCCCTTGGCATGGCCGAACAATTCATTGCTTAAAAGATCTCCTTTCAAGGCAGAACAATTAACTTCCACGAAAAAACCGGCGCTGCGGGGGCTATGTTCATGGATCCGTCTGGCCAGCACCCCTTTGCCGGTACCGGTCTGTCCGTAAATAATAACGGTAGTGTCCTTTCCGGCGACCATCTCGGCCAGTTCCAACGCCTTTTTTATAGCCGGACTTTTTCCGAAGTACGGTTCGGGATTTTTATCCAGCCTTTTCCTCGTAATTTCCTTGCTGCGCAGCCCTTTCAGTTCAACGCTCTTTCCGAGATAAACATTGAGCTCATTCATATCCACCGGCTTTGTCAAAAAATTATCAGCCCCCAATTGCATTGCTTTCACAGCAAGGGGAACGTCTCCTCCACCGGTGATAACAACTAAAGCCACTTCCGGATAGTTTTGGCGTATCTCGGAAATAAGATCGAGGCCATTGCCGTCGGGCAGCGAGAGATCCAGCAAAATGATATCGAAAAATCCCTGCGTAAGCTTTTGCCTCGCTTCCGCTATACTGCAGGCGGCTTGAACCTGATAACCGGTTTTACCAAGATAAGCGGAAAATCCGAATTGGACCGAAGGCTCGTCGTCAATCAATAATACTATGGGTTTCATTTATGCTCCTCTCTTTAATAGGAAGGATGAAGCGGGCGGTACAGCCCGGTGCGCTTTCATTGTTGAAGATACCTATCGTGCCGCCGTGACTTTCCACGATATGTTTGCATAAGCTCAGGCCCAAGCCTGTACCGCTTTTGCGAGTGGTATAAAAAGGCTCAAAAATCTTAAGATGATCCTGGGGCTTGAGTCCCGTTCCTTTGTCTATCACCTTGACCATCAGGTATTTTTGGGAAACTTTGCCCAATTCCAGCAATATCTCTTCATTTTGGGGACTGTGCTGGGCGGCATTTTCCATTAAATTGATTATCACCTGCTGTATCTTGTTAGAATCAATCAGCACAATATCATCGGGGCGCAAATTGTTGACAACCTTTACCTTTTGGCTTAACCCGGGATGAGCTTCCTTCCAACTTCTCAGCGCAGCGGCAACTGTCTCCGCCAGTAATGTCCGGCTGAACTGCGAAGACTGTATGGGCTTCCCCAGGTCCAGCAGATCATTCATCAGATGGGAAAGGCGCTCCACCTGGGCCTTGATGTGCATCAGATAATCTTTATAATCGGATTTTTCATCCAGATCCATGGCCATGGCTTCACTGATGGCTTGAATGGCATGAAGCGGGTTGCGTACTTCATGGGCCACACCCGAGGCAATCTGATTCACAAGCCTCATTTTATGAGACTCCGCCAGCTCCAGCTCCATCCGCTTTTGCTCGGTGATATCCTGCAGAATAAAGATAAGGGATTCTTCACCTTCGATATGAATGGTTCGGGCAGAATAGATGCCGGTACGAACAGAATCGTCACTTCGCCGGAATTCAAATTGACGATGCAAAATATCCCTGCCCGCTCTCAACTCTGCCACCATAAATTCGAGTTCCGACACATCAGCCCAGAAATTCAGGGGCGGTTCAGCAGACTTTGTTCCAATGACATCTCCCCGTTTCCATCCGACAATATCTTCGAATCCATTATTTACGTCGATGATGCTTCCATCCTTCATGCGCGTAATCGCTATACAGTTCGGTGTTGTCATAAATATTTTGTGAAATTTTTCTTCGGACTGCCGCGATTTTGCTTCCGCCTGCTTGCGCTCCGATATATTTAATAAAATCCCGTCAAAGACCGTTTGATCTTTATAGCGTTTCGGTACGGATAAGCCCTGTATCCAGATCACCATGCCCGAATGCACCATTCGACCTTCAAAATTCCAGGGTAAAATTTTCTCCACGGCCGTTTTAATGGAGGTCAGAAATCGATCCCTGTCGTCTTCATGAATATGCGCAACAATTCCCGGGAAGACAGTATCCAACTTCATCGCATCTATGTTCGATATTATTTTTGCTGCTTCAGTTTTGGGAGCACTGATGTAGTTTATCCCGTATTCTCCACTGTCTTTCGCATAGAACTGATAAATAATGCCCGGTAAATGCCGGGCAATGTTTTTAAAACGTTCATCTTTTTCTTTCAATAACTTCTCTACACGCTTGCGTTCACTGATGTCCCGACATACATATACAGCGGCAAAAGGCTTTCTCTTCTCATCGAGTAGAAAATCAGCATTCACTTCGAAAGGAATTTCCGTCCCGTCTTTCATGATCAGGTTGTATTCCTTTGGCCCCAGCTTGCTCTTCCTCATGAGCAGAAGATCTTTCATGACGTCTTCATGGTTTTCGGGAGAAATAAATTTAAGAAGATTCTGACCTTGCATTTCCTCCAGACTGTAACCACCTATCTTGAGTGTATTATCATTTACAAAAAGAATTTCCCCTGCCAGATCGGTGCGAACAATAACATCAGGGATGGCGTTCACCAGTTTTGTGTATGATTCCTCGCTTTTCCGCAGCGCCTCCTTTGACTTTTTACGGTCAGTGATATCGCGGCCAGTACCTCGGAAACCGATAGGAAAACCATTAGCGTCTTTCCTCAGAGAAGCATAGAATTCGCAGGTTCGTCTGACGCCGTCTTTTCTTATAATATCCCATTCCAGATTTCTTTTAATGGGAATCCCTGTTTTGTACATTTCTCCGTAGGCATCACTGAGCTCTTTGACCGATCTTTTGTCGGCGGTATACCGTCTGAAATTCGTGCCGATTATTTCATCTCTGCGGTAACCAAAGACTCGCAGGAACGCATCGTTGACAAAAGCATAATTACCGTCCAGGTCTGTTTCCTCATAGCCCTCATCCATTTCATCAAGGATTGTCCGATACCGCTCCTCACTTTGCTGCAGCTCTTCCTCCACCCGCTTGCGTTCGGTAATATCCATAGTCTGGGTCAGGATATGGGATTCTCCTCCGATTTTGACCAGCGACATTGATGCGAGCCCCCAATGAATGTTGCCCTGCTTATCGTGAAGACATAGTTCGCAATTAGCGACCTTACCGGTTGCAGTAAGTTCCTTCACCATCGTGTCGCGTTCAGCCGCATTCGCCCAGAGATTTATTTCTGCCGACGAGCGACCGACAATTTCATCCCTCTTGTATCCAAGAATATTAAGAAAAATTTCGTTGATATCAACAAAGCGTCCCTCACGGATGGTCGATATACACATAGCACCGGGACTGTATTTGAAAGCCGATGCAAACTTTTCTTCAGAGGCACGCAATGCGTCTTCCATCCGCTTACGTTCGGTGATATCCCGGGACACACCATGGATCCTGGTCAAAACGCCCCGATCATCGCGAAGCCCGCTGATGATTGTCTCCAGCCAACGGGTCGAGCCGTCCTTATGATAAACTTCCGACACAATGCTCACGGTCCTGTCGGGATCTTCATCACCGTTTTTTTCGATGGCGAGCTCCCTGGCCAGGATTTCCCTTGCAACAGCTAATGATGCCGGGGTTATTTGTTTCTCGACAGTTTTCGGAAGTTCTTCCCGACTGAATCCCAGCACTGTGCGCACGGAAGGGGTAATATAGAGCGTTCGCAAATCCATATCCGCAATCCATACGATGTCGGTCATTTTTTCGGTAATAAGCTTGTACTTTCTTTCGCTTTCGCGCAGAACATCTTCCGCCTGTTTTCTTTCGGCAATGTCACGCAGGTTGACAATCACAGCCTCAATAACATTGTTGTTAACCAGATTGTTTCCGGCAAGCTCAAACGTACGCCAGCTTCCATCTCGATGACGAAGACGCACTTCTTTTTTGAAGTTGATCGTAACGTCTTTATCATCCAGCAATACGTTAAACGTATCAATGACACTCTTCAAATCATCAGGATGAATATTATCAAATATTTTTTTGCCGATCATTTCCTTGGGATCCAAATCCAAAATTCTTTCAACGGCCCGGTTTTCATAAAGAATCGTCCCTTCTTGATTCACGAGGGCGATAATATCCGAAGATTGTTCTGCAAGGGCCCGGAAACGCTGTTCTTCCCGAAGAAATGTCTCCTCCGTATGCTTCTGCATTTTTCTGATTTTTGCCTCTTTCAGCTCCCTGGCGATAGCCGGACAAAGACGGGACAAATCAGATCTATTGAGGCAATCATGCGCGCCCAACCGCATAAACTCTATTTCCGCTTTTTCGCCAATATTTCCGGATATAATGATGAAAGGAATATCAATATTTAATTCTCTTAATACGGCGATAGCTGCGGGAGCATCGAAATCAGGCATCATATAATCGCAGAGAATAATGTCCCATTGCTTTTCTTTGACGGCTTTGTTCATTGCGTCAGCAGTCGCCACTCTTTTAAACACCGGATGATATCCGCCTTCTTTAAGCCGGCGTATTAAAAACAGCGCATCATCTTCCGAATCTTCAACAATCAGTACCCTAAGCATTTGCGGCTCGCTAATTTGAGATTTCAGATTACTTTTTTTGGATGAGCTTCTTTTTGCCACAACAATCCTCTTTTTGTTTCTCGTACAGATAATCCTGCAATTCGCGCTTTAACCGAAGAGCAGGAACCCGGAAGTCAGGTCTCTGATAAAACATTTCTTGTGTATTCCTGAAAAATCCAAATAAGATTATCTCGAATGGATAATACGACGGAAAATATTTTTCTTTAACGCGACATCTTTTATTCTTTTTTTGTTTCTTCTCCGGACAGGCGATTGATGATGCGGCCGGGAATTTCTTCCAGTGGTAATACATCACAGGCTGCTCCCAGCTTTACCGCCTCACCGGGCATTCCATAGACCACCGAAGTGGCCTCATCCTGTGCTATGGTATAAGCCTTGTTTTGCCTCATCGCCAGAAGGCCGTCAGCGCCGTCGGCACCCATTCCGGTCAGCAGAATCCCCATGGCATTGCCTCCGGCCTGTTTGGCCACCGAATGGAACAGCACATCCACGCTGGGCTTCTGGTGATGTACCATAGGCCCGCCTTTGATTCTGACATTATAGAAGGCGCCGCTGCGTTCCAATAACATGTGTTTCCCGCCGGGTGCTATCAGGGCGAGGCCCGGTGCGGCAGTATCACCATCTTTGGCTTCCCGCACTTCAATTTTGCAAAGCGAATTCAGGCGTTCGGCAAAACTCGCGGTGAAGTATTCCGGCATATGCTGGACTATCAAAATGCCGGGAACATTCAAGGGCATCCTGCTTAAAAGTTTTTCAATCGCTATTGTGCCGCCAGTCGAAGCTCCTACGGCTATTACCTTGTGAGTGGTTTTAAGCTGAATTTTATTTCCCTGGCTGTTTTCCTTATCTACAGGCTCGACCGATGTCGTCTTGGCGATCCTGGCGCGTGAAGCCGCTCGAATCGCTTCGACCAGGCGTTGAGAAATATCGGTGGTGGACAAACTGGATCCGGGTTTGCAAATCACTTCCACCGCTCCCAGTTCTAAAGCTCTGATCGCATTCTGGCTGTTCTGGGGAGTTAAAGAACTGACAACGACTACCGGAAGCGGATAGAATTTCATCAGTTTTGCCAGGAAGGAAAGCCCGTCCATCCGCGGCATTTCTATATCAAGAGTTATGACATCGGGCTTGAGCCGGACTATTTTATCACGCGCCACATAAGGATCTATGGCACCTCCCACCACTTCAATATCCTTATAACGGGAAAGTTCTTCGGTCAGCAACTTGCGGACTAACGCCGAATCGTCAACTACCAAAACCTTAATCAATTTTTTTCTCCCTGGCGGGCACAGAGTAGCCGTCAATAAAAAATTTAATATCGGCACGCCCTTCGTTAAAATTCAAAGTAATTTCAGCCACCGGTTTTTCATGACCCGTTTTTTTCAGCAAGTCATCTTTATTTAAAGCTTTGGGGCTTTCAATTTTATATCCCAGTTTGCCCCGGCCCAGTGAAGTAACAACATTCCCGCAAATGATATTAGCGATTTCGCCCAGGGCATCCTTTTTTTGCCGCAGACCGGGAGATTCCGTGCTTAAAATATTGGATGCAATAGCCGAAAACAGATTGCCGCGCGTTTCAATCAGCAACATCCCCGTATAATCGCCCCGGTATCGTACCGCAGAAGCGGCTTCCAGCTTCAGATTTTTATGGCTGTTTTTCAGTTCCGGCACCTGATACATAAAGCAGACATCTTCGAAAGTGTTGACTGACGCCGCTTCAAGAGCTTTCTTAATCTTTGTCTTCATCGCTTACTCCCGTAACGTCAATGATAACTTCCTTCAGAATTTCCGGTTTAAAGGGCTTGTGAACGAAGGTGGCGCCCTGTTTGAGCATCATCTCTATCTTATTGGGATCGCTCTCCGAGCTGACCACGATCACCGGAAGATTTTCATACTGATTGTTTTTTCTCAATTGCCGGATCATTTCTTCTCCATCCATCACCGGCATGTGGATATCAACCAGGGCCAAATCAATCCATTTTTCCTGCAACAGATGCAAGCCTTCTTCACCGTTTTGAGCCTCCCAGATATCACCTAAGGGCAGTTCGGTCATTTTCAGGGTTTTTATGATAATTGAACGCATCACCGAACTATCGTCAACTACCAGAATATTCAAGGCCATTTCACGATCTCCTGTTCTTATCTAAAAATTGTTTTTTTAAAATATTTACAATTCTTTCAATGTACCTTTAGATTTAATCAGCATCTTCCCGTTTTCCACTTCCATGGTCACCGTACGTGATCCGTATCCTCCAACGTCATAGGCCTTCAGCATTAATCCTTCATCCCACAGATATTTGCGCAGGCTTACGAAATTGCGGCGGCCGATCTGGAAAAAGTCCTCATCTTCGTTCTGTTTCGCACTCGCTCCTCCGGCCACCCGGATAATCAAGTCATTCTTCCGGGAACCATTACGGTAGAAATCCTCCAGCATGACTTTCATCCCGGTATCAACGTACAAAAAGGGATTCCCGGCTGCCTTGGTGCGGTCAATGCCGGAGTCCGGCATCATGCAGTGCAACAGTCCCGCCCGCTTCCGCCTGAAGTCGTAAACGGTTACGCCCAGACAACTGCCCAAAGCATAGGTGATCAGGACATCCATGACATCCCCCGATATTTTTAAATCAGCCACTCCTACTGTGTAAACCATAAACCGTTATTTACCTCTGGACCCGCCCGGCTTTTTATGGACCATTGCCGTTGATTTAACTTTTTGATACACAGCCGGTTTCAGATAACGGTAGTTGTGATCTAAAAAAGTAAGACTTTCTGAGTGCCCCACCAGCAGATAACCGCCTTCCCGCAATACAGACCAGAACCTTCCGACCAGGTTTTCCTGAGTCGGCTTGTCAAAGTATATCATGACATTGCGGCAGAATATCACATCAAACAATCCTCTCATCGGCCAATCATCCATCAGGTTAAGTTTGGCAAAAGAAATCAGCGATTTCAATTCGGGAACAATCTGGTATTTGCGGCTGTACCCTGCCTTGGTTTCGATATTCTTAAAATACTTCATTTTCAATCGAGGCGAAACATTTTTGACGGTTTCTTCATCATATAATCCCTGGCGGGCTTTTTCCATCATTCTGTCCGAAATATCCGTAGCCAGAATTTTCACATCACGTCTTCCGATGTCTTGAATTGCTTCGCTTAAGACAACGGCAATGGAATACGGTTCCTCGCCGGAGGAACAGCCTGCGCTCCAGATCCTGATCGGGCTGCCGGACAATTCCGGAAGAATGTCCTTCAGTAAAAAATCCAGATGCTCGGATTCCCTGAAAAAATGCGTCTTGTTGGTGGTGAGAACGTCCACCATGGTTCCGACCTCGACCCCGCTTTTGTCGTTGGTCATATATTTAAGGTAATGGTCGAAATCCGGGATCTTCAAATGCCTCAGTCTTTTCAACAATCGGGCTTTGACCAGTTCCTCCTTGCCTTCATGCAGGTCAATACCTGAAATTTGATAGACCAGACGGCTGATTTTATCAAACTGCTGCGAAGAAAGTTTCAGGGAATAATAATCTACCGAATAATTTTTAGATTCTGAATCAATCATATATTCTTATGATCACCCTTTATCGTCTCTTTCTCCGCAGCGGAAAATGAAAGTTAAAAACTTCAATCCTTTTTAGAATTAAAAGACGATATGCTGCGATCATGATCGTCCAAAAGTATAACTTCGCGGAAATCGGCGTGAAGGCCGTATGTACCCATGCCGCATTGTTTCTCTGCAGTCGGATTATCCGGGTAGATAATCCGACTTATCCGCCCGCATGAACCGGGTATAATTATCAGATTCTGTGAGCTTAAATCCGGCCACAATGCTGCGCATCTCCTCGGACTGCGAGGACATCTCCTCCGCAGCGCTCGCCGATTCCTCCGCATTCGCCGCGTTCTGCTGGGTCAACTGGGTCAGCTGCTCCACCGACTTGTTCACCTGACCGATCCCCTGATCCTGCTGCTCCGATGCCGCCGCTATCTCCGCCACCATCTGACTGACCTTGTTGATTTTCTCGGTAATCTCCTGGAAATTCTTCAATACCTCCGCATTGATCGTCACTCCGTTCTCCGAGTTCTTGACCGCCTCTTCTATCAATCCCGATGTGTTCTTCGCCGCTTCCGCGCTCCGCATCGCCAGATTTCTTACTTCTTCCGCAACGACTGCAAATCCCCGCCCCGCGTCTCCGGCCCGGGCCGCTTCCACTGCCGCGTTCAATGCCAAAAGATTCGTCTGGAACGCAATCTCGTCGATGGTCTTCACGATCTTCGCCGTCGCATCCGAAGAAGTCTTGATATTATTGATGGCAGCAGACATCCGGCTCATGCTTTCTATCCCTTTGTTGGCACTATATCGGGTCTGTTCCGCCATCTTGTTGGCATCTCTTGCGTTGATGGCATTCTGCTTGGTCATGGACAACATCTCCTGCAGACAAGTGGACACTTGCGCCAGAGAACCGGCCTGTTCGCTGGCCACCATAGACAACGATTGACTGCCGATGCTCACCTGAGCGCTGGCTGATGCCACCTGGTTTGCACCGATAACTATCTGTTGCAAACTATTATCCAGGTTCCGGCCAACGGCATTGATGGTTTTTTTGATCTGGTTATAGAACCCCTTATAATCGCGTTTTAACCGGGCAGACATGTCTTTCTCGGACATCCTGACCAGAACATCCGACGCCTCATCCAGCGGAGCCATCACCGCGTCCAGGGTATCGTTGAAGCCCTGAACGATTTTCTTATATTTGCCCTGATAAGGTGTTGTATTGGCTCGATGGGAGAGATTGCCCGCAAGCGCGGCGACATAACATTTCATAATCTCATCGCTCATCGAGCCGATCGCTTTAATCATTGTATTCAGTGCAGGGCCGATTTCATCCTTTTCGTCTGTTACGGATGGCGCAATGTCGATGTTTCCTTCTGATATCTGCTGCAAATTGAATATTACATTTTGTTGAAGGTGATCGGCAAATTGGTCAATGGTGCCGGCCAATACTCCTATCTCATCCTTGCTTTTCATATCCAAACGATTGGAAACATGGCCTTTGCCCAATTCCTGCACACCCTGAATGACCTTTTTCAGCGGACGTAATGACCGCGAAACCGCCAAACCGATGACCGCCATGACACATAAAACGAGGGACAGCATCGCCAGTGAAATCCAAAATACTGATTCGCGGCTGAGTTTGTCAATCATCAGAAACACTTCTTCTCTGGGAATACCGGCATAGAGAATGCCTATCAATGCGCCGTTGCTGTCAATCAAAGGTTCGTAGAATGCAAGATAGGACTTACCCAGAATAACGTCCTCTCCGAAATAACTGCGGCCACGAACTAAATTTGAATACGCTTTGCTGTCGGTTCCCAGCTTCGTTCCATCAGCCCTCGTGCCGTCATCCCTGATTGATGTGGTCACTATTCTGGTAAAATCGCTGCCATCCAGAGCAAAGATGGCGGCTGTACTCAAAAAGCGCTTACCGACTCTGTCCACCGCCTCATAGCGATGGGCAATCGGCTCACCCTTTTGATCTACGAGCATAGCACCCCGGAGTTCCATCCGTCCGTATTCCTTCTCCGCTTCCTCACGTAAATTGTTCATTTCCGCGGAAAGCTTCTGTTCCAGCACGTAGTTGGCCACAACCGTGGCGGTCGTTCTCAGTTGGGTATTAGCAACAAAGAGAACCCCAACCGTAAAGATGATAATGGGAATCAGGCAGAATAACATGATTTTCAAACTGATGCGCATTTTTTATCCTTTCCGGAATGTGGTAGTTTCTTACAATTTTTTATCTTATATTTTTTAGTCCTTCCTTGCCTAAACTTTTCAAAAATCTGTTATCATTAAAATGTCTTTAAGACATCCTGATCTGATTCATCCAGCGGAATGATATGCCGGGGCTGGAGCGGCTTCTGCACCTTGGAAAGTCTCGCCTGAGTATGCGGCTGATCGTCTGTCGTGCCGCCTGCAATACGAACCTGTTCCATTTGAACACTTAATTTGAAACCGGCTACCATGCTGCGCATCTCCTCGGACTGCGAGGACATCTCCTCCGCAGCGCTCGCCGATTCCTCCGCATTCGCCGCGTTCTGCTGGGTCAACTGGTTCAGCTGCTCCACCGCCCTGTTCACCTGACTGATCCCCTGATCCTGCTGCTCCGATGCCGCCGCTATCTCCGCCACCACCTGACTGACCTTGTTGATCTTCTCGGTAATCTCCTGGAAATTCTTCAATACCTCCGCATTGATCGTCACTCCGTTCTCCGAGTTCTTGACCGCCTCTTCTATCAATCCGGATGTGTTCTTCGCCGCTTCCGCGCTCCGCATCGCCAGATTTCTTACTTCTTCCGCAACGACTGCAAATCCCCGCCCCGCGTCTCCGGCCCGGGCCGCTTCCACCGCCGCGTTCAATGCCAAAAGATTCGTCTGGAACGCAATCTCATCGATGGTCTTCACGATCTTCGCCGTCGCATCCGAAGAAGTCTTGATCTTATTGATCGCCGATGACATCCGGCTCATGCTCTCCACGCCCCGCTCCGCGCTCTCCCGGGCTCCTTCTGCCACGCCCTTGGCTTCTCGCGCGTTCAGGGCATTCTGCTTCGTCATGGACGACATCTCCTGCAGACTGCTCGATACTTCTTCCAAAGAACTCGCCTGCTCACTGGCCCCCTGAGACAACGACTGCCCGCCGGTACTCACCTGTACGCTCGCCGAT
>JAJFTS010000191.1 GCA_021372815.1 Deltaproteobacteria bacterium
AGGGTGACCAGCATCGGCTTGGACATCAAAGACAAGGCGAATAATATCAGGCAGAAAAGATAATGATGGATTTTGTTTTTTTCGGCATAGAAAGCATAGGCATAGAGGGTGGCCATTCCGAAGAACATACTCAAAACATCCTTCCGTTCGGAAGCCCAGGCAACCGATTCCACCCTTAGGGGGTGCAGGGCGAAGAAGGCGGCGGCAAAAGCGGAAGGCCAGATGCTGTTCGTTGTTTTATAGAGAAAAAGGAACAAAAAGATTACGGCTCCGATGTGCAGAAGCAGACTGACAAGATGATGACCGGAGGCATTTGCTCCGAAAAGGCTCCAGTCCAGCATGTGCGAGAGCATGGTCAGCGGATGCCAGTTGCTTACCACAACGGCGGTGGCTGCCCATTGAATGCTTTCATAATTAAAACCGGATTTAATGTGGGGATTTTCGGTGATATATTTATTGTCGTCAAAATTGATGAAATCATTGCCTGCTACACGGCCGAAGGCAAGAAAAGAAGCGGTGATTAGAAATATGACGATGAGGATAATTTTTGTCCGGCGCTGAATAATCATTGATGATAAAAAATTATCTCCCTTCAAAGGTGATTTCTGATAAGTACCTTTGGCATATTCAGATAATTTCTGTTACTACCGCGTAAATCAAAAGCAAAAATCTTTTTTTAAGTTGACATCCCTTATGTTCTTCTCTATACGAAGGCTTCATTTTTTTATTTTTTGAAAAGGTTTTTCCCTATATCATAAATTATTATGGACTTAATCATTTATTTTGTAGATTTTTTCATTCATCTGGACAAATATCTGCCTGTAGTTATCCAGAGTTTCGGTATCTGGGCTTATGTGATTATATTTTTGGTGATCTTCTGCGAGACAGGCCTCGTGGTTACACCCATTTTGCCCGGCGATTCGCTTTTGTTTGCCCTCGGGGCGTTTGCCGCGCGGGGCGCTTTGAGTATTGAAATTTTACTGATTTCACTCGGTATTGCCGCCGTTGCCGGAGATTCAGTCAATTATGCTGTCGGAAATTTTCTCGGTCCCAAGGTTTTTCACTATCAGGACAGCCGTTTTTTTAAGAGAGAATATCTTTTGCGGACGCACCGGTTTTACGAAATACACGGCGGCAAAACAATCATCATTGCCCGGTTTATTCCTATCATCCGCACCTTCGCTCCTTTTGTCGCCGGTATCGGCACCATGAAATATTTGCGCTTTATAACGTACAACGTTGTCGGAGGCCTTGCCTGGGTTTGCCTTTTTCTTCTGGGAGGGTATTACTTCGGCGGCATTCCCACCGTCAAAAAAAATTTTACTCTGGTCATTATAGCGATTATCATTATTTCGGTGATGCCGGGCGTTTTCGAATACTGGCGCCAGAGGCGTATTGCCCGGCGTGGTAAAATTTAAAAGCGGTTTAAAAAATGAAAAAATTTTTTATTGTGAAACTCAAATTTCAAAAACGGCGTGCATTGAAATTTGTAAGTCGAATCCCGACTTTGTCGGGACACAGCGGAGGGTATAATACCCCGCAGCTTGCTTTGGGGTCCATACCCGTGATTTTTGTTCTGGCAATTCTCGCACTGATTTTTCAGGCAGCGCCGGTTGACGCCAAAAGCATTATCAAAGTCGGCAAGGATATCAATATTGCTGAAAACCAGCAGGTGGACAGCGCTGTCGCCTTAGGCGGGCAGATAACGGTTGAAGGGCTGGTCGAAAAGAACGTCGTGACTTTGGGCGGTTCGATTGTGCTTACATCAACAGCCGTTGTCCGGGGAAATGTCGTTTGTATCGGCGGAGTTGTGGCCGTTGGAAACGGCGCCCAGGTTTACGGTCATATCACCGAAGTGAACTCATCAAACTTCTTTGCCGCCGTTTCCTCAGCTTTTTATGAGGATACGGACGAATGGTCATGGCTCACGGATATTATTTATTTTTGTTTTTTTGCCTTTCTTTTTACACTGGCATTGGTGCTGGCTTTTTTATTTCCCCGTCCCTTGCACGCCATTACCGCTTCCATTGAAGAAAATAAAGTCAAATCCTTTCTCTGGGGATTTCTGGGCACACTGATGATAGCGCCGTTTTTTATGCTGCTGGCGCTTTCTTTTGTAGGCATCCCTTTGATACCATTGGCTTTTTCAATTATATTACTGGCGTTTATATTTGGATTTATTGCTGTAAGCGCGCTTCTGGGGAAATTTGTACTGGCAAAAATCTTTCGTCATCATCGGCCATCGCCCGTTCGGGAAACCCTGCTTGGTTTGATTTTGTGGTGGATTATCGGCTGGGCGCCTTTTTACACCGGAATGATTATCAAAGCAGCGGTTATCACTATCGGATTCGGCGGAGTTTTGCTCTCTTTGTTTCACAGGGGGCATAAGTGGCGGATGCATCCGGATCAACCGCCTGCAGAATAAAATTTCCAACACGGAGATTGTATCACAATGCTTTTCAATGTCATTTCGGGCCACCAGCGGGAGAAATCTTTCCGGATAATGATATCAATATTTTAAGATTCCGAGTTCCGATAAATCGGAACTCGGAAGGACATCCATCCTGATTACGACACAGTCTCATGGAAAATAATCCTGAATTCGTCGGATTTTTATCCTTAATGATTCTATTTCGGAACAGTTTGCCGGTTGGGGAATATTGGAGAATTTATTAAGTAAACATCATTAATAAATTAAGCTTGACATTTATTTTTTGCCTGTTTATACATAATCCACGCGAAAAAACATCCACCAAAAACATATAATTGAATATTATATTGAGGAGCCCGTTCAGGGATGAAAATTGACTTCAAGCAGACAATTGTAAGGTTGCTTTTCTCTGAAAAAATATTTCTGGCTCTGCTTGCCGGTGGAGTGTTTGTTCTTTTATTTTCATCAGTCAGTTTTGCGCCGACAAAAATGACCGACTCCGATCTTAATGATGTGCAAGGACAGGCGTTGTTTTCTATAACGCAATACACCAATTCCACGATGAGTTCAGGCGGCTGGGTGGGAACGGGCAGCTCCAATGTTGTTCGCATATCCCTGGGCATCGATATGGAAATGAACGCGCACATCAGGTCTTTCAAATTGGGTTATTATGATGGCGGCTGGGATCAGGATACGACAAATTATTTCTGGGGTGGCTTGGATCACACGACGTCGCCGTTGAAGTGGCAGGGGCTTTTTGTAGATTTCGGTTTTGATAATATTTCCAATAACGCCACGCGGACACTTAATTATATAGAAATAGGCACAATGAGCGCTTCCGGTATGGTCAGGGGCACCATCAACACCATTAATGGCATGGCTTTGTCGGCCGGCACCGGCCAGAATGCGGGCGTTATGCTCAGGCAAACGGCGTCAGGCACCAGAACGATTCATTTCGATAATGCAATCATGTCGTTTGTATTTGCGGCCAGATACCGCTACACGGACGAGGACGGTGAAGGGACACCTAATCTGAGCGGGATCTTTATCAAAATTCCCAGCTATGACACGGATCTTACGACTTAAGGATTTTTTAACGGGTTATAAAACTGCCGCCGGAGAAACACCGCGGCGGTTAAAAGCAGCAAGTGAAGTTTAGATTGGTTTAATGCAGAAGCAGAAGTAGAAGCAGAAGTTCTAACCCCGCTGGAGAATAAGCCGGCGCTGACAAGGTCAAACGAAAAGAGTTTTTTTACAACCGCTTGCCTTAAATTCAGCAAAGGTTATTTCACCGGCACAACAGGAATCTAGGAGGAGAAAAGATGAGAAAGGTTTTAGTTCTGGTAGTATTAGCAATGTTTTTGATGGTCCCCGTTTCATTTGCCAAGACCACGATTTCAGAAAGTGATCTGGCTTCAGTAACGGCGCAGGAAGGCGTCACGATTACATTTGACAATCTGACAATCACCAGCGTTACGATTGACGAACAGTCCTGGGGCGACTCGGACGGTTTCGGTTCCTACAACAGCGCTGGTTGGGTTGGCGCTACCATCACGACCTCAGGCGATTTGGTCGCTCTCTCCGGCTCGCTGACCATTGATGTCGGTACATCCGGATCGACAACCGCTGTCCGCATCGGTCTGCCTTCTCTTGCGATTGGTAGCGATACCATGTCAGTTACCCAGGTCCTTAAGCTTTCGACAGCCAAAGAACTGACCGGTACACAGGTTCTGGGTACTGCCTACATGGGCGGCGTCGAAGCTACGATTAACGGTGGCTTGATCATTACCGCTCATTAATACCTGAGCGTAAAATGTGGAACTAAACGGCGTTTGTTTCAGCCGTATGAATGCTTAAAAAGAGGCACGGGCTTTCTGCCCGTGCCCCTTTCAGGCGCTTAAAAAATGTCATTCCGGGAGGTCTAGGCTTTTCCAGAACGACAGGGAATCTAAAAACACTTGCTGCATTTACTGAACGTTTTATTTAATAATGTTGCCGGTAATAAGCCCGGGGGGTACGGCATGAAAAAACTTTTAATGTTAACGATTGCGGCGCTGCTGGTCATGGTATCTTTGCCGTCATTTGCCAAAGTGGTTATTTCCGATGAGGATCTGAACAAGGTAACCGCCGAAGAAGGCGTCAGCGTTCAATTTGTTAATATGACCGTCGGCGGTACCTCAATAGATGAATTATCCTGGGGCGACGGTAACGGTTTCGGCTCTACTTACACCAGCGCCGGTTTTGTGGGCGCCAAAAATGTTGTCATCACCGGCGACCTGACCGTGATTAGCGGCACCGCGAATATTGATGTCGGCAGCAGCGGATCGCAAACGCGCGTGGCGTTGTCTCTGCCGACAGTTACTCTGGGTACGATGAATGTCGACACTGTCATGAAGTTGAGCGGCAGTCAGGATTTATCCGGCGGAAAGGAACTGGGAATTCTCGATCTGAGAGGATTTTCTTCCAGCGTGACCGGAACGGTCGAAGTTTTTGCCCATAATTGATTTTTAAAGGTGAATTTGTCGAAGTTAAAGAATTTTGATGCCGAGCCTATAGACGAGGGAAAAATTATGAAAAAACTTTTAATGTTAATAATCACGGCTTTATTTGTAATGATGCCTTTGGCGTCATTTGCCAAAAACGCCATTTCCGACGAAGATATGGATGCGGTAACGGCCGAAGCGGGAGTGAGTATCGACTTTACCAATGTGAAACTCGGCAACACAACACTAAGTTCGGTATCCTGGGGCGATCCAACCGGTTTTACCACGGGCGGTTTTACCAACCCGGGCTACTTTGGCTTCTCCAATTTCGTTTTTGCCGGTAATTTGCTGGAACTGAACGGAACCATGAAAATTGACGTCGGAACCAGCGGATCCGAGACAAAGGTGCAAATCGTATTGCCGACCACGTATGTTGGCGGACAGGCAGGCATGAACGTTTCCGCCATGGTCCGGGCATACACCAGCGCTGATTTGTCCAACGCCTCGGCTCAAAAAGGCGGCACTATTTCTTTATATGGTTTTAAAACAGAAGTAACTGGCACTCTGACCATCTATGCCCATGACTAGATGAGCGTGTGAGGCTCGGTTGGCTATGAAAAAATATAATTTTATCAGAGTCATTACTTTTATCTCGGTTTTGCTGCTGATTTTTGCCCAGTCGGTCTATGACCCTCCGGTGCATGCTAAAATGCAGAAAATCGAAGATGAGTCTCTGTCCGAGATCAGTGGCGAGTCTTTATACACCGGTTTAAACTGGACCGTCCGGGCGGTGGCCACCAACGGTCTCAGCATTGGTGACGGCACGGCCAGTCCCGACTCCATCAACATCGGGGCTTTGGAAATCGGCCAGGGCAATACTTTGGGCGGTAATTTCAGCATTAATACCACGGTGCGCTGGGATATCGGTTCCTCCGGCGGCCAGGTATGGCATTTGGGCGGCGGATTTGTTTTTCCCTCCAATCCGGATGGCCTGGGTGTATTTGCGTACAATAATATCTGGGTTCGTATAGATAACGGTACGCCTGTAACCATAGGCTACTATGCTCAGTTATTAGGTCTTTATGTCGGCAGGGAACTTACCAACATAACTCCTAACTACCTGCCGTATGCCGGGTCGTCGTATAGTTCCCCATGGATAATTATTTCAAATCACGGCGGTGAAAATGTCGGGTTCAAGTTCTTTGGGGAAGTAGGCGCTTATCTGAAAGATTTAGTATATGTCTGGAACACTAATGCTTCCACAAGTACTGCCGTAATTGCGGACGGTGTATATGTTTACGGTTTAATGAACGAAACCATCTCCAACCCAACCACTCCAAGCTCCTGGGCTTCCCGCAACGGAATGATGAAGCTCGGTGGAACTTTCCCGACTTACAATACAGGCGGTTCCATTGTCGGCACTCTGGAAAGGTATGGAACGGTTGATGTCGGCACCAGCGGAGGTAAAACGGTTTTGTCCTTAAACCTGCCGATGGCCGGTTCCATCCGTATCAAAAATGTCAGTTTCGGCACCGGGAGTGGCACCTTGAATTGGGGTCCCATCGCTTTGGATGACATAATATTCTACACGAATAGAGTTAATATAAGGGATCTCTAAAGTTAAAAGAAATTAACTTCGGAAAGTCCGGAATAAAAATATCTGTTGTTTTCATGGCCTGTTGTAAATTCATGCCGAAAATTGTGCGCTAAGTTAAAGGAGGCTGGCTTTTTCCATTGGAGCATTGGTCATCGCCGCTATGTTCGCAGTAATCGTTTCGTTTACTTCCAGCGTTTATCCTCTGCAGGATCAACCGAAATCGGAAATGAGCA
>JAJFTS010000193.1 GCA_021372815.1 Deltaproteobacteria bacterium
TGACCGCCCTAAGAAATACAACGCCCTGACGCGGGAAATGTATTCGCAAATGGCACGTGCCTATTATCAGTTGGATCAGGATGATAATTTATGGGTGGGAGTTGTTTACGGTAATGGCCCGCATTTTACGTCGGGACTTGAGCTGACCGATTGGACGGATGTGTTTACTGGTGGAGGGGGCTTTTCCCTGAATCCGGAAAATGAAATTGACCCCTTTTACATGGTGGATGAGAAGCGCTGCAGCAAACCGATAATTTTTGCCGTTCAGGGATATTGCTATACCTGGGGGGTGGAGATGATGCTGAACGCGGATATTCGAGTGGCGGCTTCGGATACGCGATTTGGACAACTGGAAGTGCTCCGCGGATTTTTCCCGTGCGGAGGAGGAACAATCAGATTAGCCAGAGATATGGGCTGGTCCAATGCGATGCGTTATCTTTTAACCGGCGATCAGTGGAGCGCCGAGGATGCCTATCGCATGGGGCTGGTACAACATGTCACTGAACCGGGAAAACAACTGGAAAAGGCCATGGAGCTGGCGCGTAAAGTGGCCGGCGCCGCGCCGTTGGGTGTCCGCAATATTTTGAAAAGCGGCCGTCTGGCGGAAACGCAGGGGGAACAAGCCGCGAAAAAGGTTATTTTTCAGGACGTTGCCAAAGTTATGCAAAGCGATGATATGAAAGAAGGTGTGCTGTCTTTCATCGAACGCCGCAAGGCGGTGTTTAAAGGAAAATAAGAGGACTGTAACCAGGCATTCATAAAAAATCGTCTGTGGCATTTTAAGGTTTCGTGCTGAATAAATAGGAAAAATGGAAGCAACTTTCTTTAATTCGGAAATCTTTAAATATGTTGTTTTGCCTCTGATTATTTTTTCGACGCGTATCTGCGACGTGACGCTCGACACTTTGCGCATCATTTATGTTTCGCGCGGAATAAAAATTCTGGCCGCGTCCATCGGGTTTATTGAAGTTTTAATCTGGCTTTTTGCCATCACTCAGATTTTTAGAAATCTGGCCAATCCGTTGTGTTACGTCGCCTATGCCGGCGGTTTCGCCATGGGTAATTTCATCGGCATTTTAATTGAAGAAAGAATGGCGATTGGCACAGTGGTGATCAGGATCATTACACAAAAGGATGCGACGGAACTCATTGAACTTCTTAAAAACGAAGGTTACGGTGTTACGCATATGGACGCTCAGGGATCGCTGGGACCGGTCAAGATTATTTTTACAATCGTTAAAAGAAAAGATATTGATCACGTTCTGGAGATCATCAGCTCCTGCAATCCACTGGCTTTTTATACCATTGAAGATGTTCGTTCCGTGCGCAAGGGAGTCTTTCCGATTGCCAAAGGAATCAACAGATAATAATTGCATGTTTCATTAATACAGAATTTAAAGGAAGAGCGCTATGGACTGCAAAAAAGAGAAAAATCTCGACAAATGTAATTGCACGTATGAACCGTGCAGCAGAAAGGGGATGTGCTGTGACTGCCTTACCTATCATCGTAAGAACAGGGAACTGCCCGCCTGCTTTTTCACGAAGGAAGCAGAAAAAACATATAACAGATCATTTGAATACTTTACTGAACTGGTATCAAAACATAAACTCTAAAAAACTAGAATTATTTTAAGAGAATATTCTGTTAATGAAACTGCTCCGCTACATGTGGGCATTACCCAATACTCTTTTGGGGCTTCTTTTTGTCCCTCTGGCTTTATTATCTAGGGGCGGGGTGCAGGTAGTCGGGGGCGTGCTGGAAATCCATGGTGGTTTAATAGATTTTTTTCTTAACCATTGTCTGCCGGTGCGGGGAAAAGTCGACGCTTTGACACTGGGACATACGATACTTGGCCGCAACAGGGAATCGCTTGAGACATGTCGACGCCATGAAAGTGCCCATGTCAGACAGTACGAGATATTGGGGCCGACATTTATATTTGTATATTTGGCGGCGGCGCTATGGGCACTGATAAAGAGCAGGGGAGCATACAAAGGAAATTACCTGGAGCGAAAAGCGATAGAACAGGAGCACTTGCGAAAGTAGTATCAAATCAGTGAATATAGAAAAATATTGACATATTATTAATTGTTGTGTTTTTATTGTGAAACTCCAATTACGAAAACGAAGTGCATCGGAATTGGTTAGTTGAACAATCCCGCATAGCGGAGGGTCGAAGACCCGTGATTGCTGTCTCATCTTAATATTTCAGTTTCAAGTATATAAATGCAAGTGTTGTTGAGGGAATTGGATTTGATTCAATTCAATCTAACACAAATCTATCAATATTTTTAAAGAAGAAACACAGGTTGATTAAATATGTTTAGATCAGACCAACCAATAGACTCTTACAAGGAAGATTTGCTCGGCAGGCACTCATTTGCGAAGGCACTTGCAAAGGCAATTTTAAGTTATGAGAAAAATGATAGCATTTCAATTGGTTTGTTTGGAGAATGGGGCTCAGGTAAAACATCGATAATTAATATGACGTTGGAGGAAATCAAAGTTATTTCAACTAAACCGACACCTTTAATTATCAAATTCAATCCTTGGAATTTTTCCGATCAAAATCAACTTATTCATCAATTTTTCAACGAACTTTCTTCAATCTTGTGTAGAGATGATTCCGCAAAAAAATACATAAAACTCGGACGCGCTATCCAAAAGTATTCACGTTTTTTCGAACCATTAAGTTATGTGCCAACTTTGGATTTTATCGGTAAAGCAGCAAAAGCAGTAAAAGGGGTTGGGGTAGCCGCAGAAAAAGCGGGAGAAACTGATGCAAAAAATCTTAGCGTCATAAAAAGTGAGTTAAATAGCTTGTTGGATAAGATTAGCACAAAACTAATCATAGTAATAGATGACATCGATAGGTTAAACAACACTGAAATTAGACAAATATTTCAGCTTGTGAAATCGTTAGCTGACTTTCCCAATACAATTTACCTGCTTTCATTTGACAAAGATGTGGTGATAAACGCTTTAAAAAAAGTTCAGGAAGGTTCAGGAAATGACTACTTGGAAAAGGTTGTTCAAGTTCCTTTTGAAATTCCACAAATATCAAAAAGAGAAGTAGAGCATTTTCTCTTTAATAAACTAGATGAGCTTATTCATGATATACCGGAAAATAGATGGGATCAAACTTATTGGGGTAACATTTATCACAGTGGGTTAAAACATTTTTTCAAAAATATAAGGGATGTCAATCGTTACCTAAACTCATTGAGTTTTGGTTTCAATTTGGTTAAAGAGGAAGTTAACCCGGTTGACTTTATTGCGATAGCCGCTATACAAGTATTTATTCCTGATCTATATAAAAACATCAAAGATAATAAAGATTTGTTTGCTGGTATAAATAATGACTCTCATGCATCAGCGGAAGCACGTAAAAGTGAACAATCTAAAATTGAAGCAATTCTCAATAAGGTTAAAGAGCTTCCACAAGATGTATTAACAGATTTTTTACAACGAATTTTCCCCAGAATGGAGAATGTTGGGTACAGCCATGACTTCCTTGAGTCGTGGCGAAAGAAAGGTAGAATTTGCAGTCCTGATATATTTGATACATATTTTAAATTGTTTATTCCAAAAGATGAAATTTCGCTAAAGGAAATAGAAAGAATTTTATCAACTGGAAATGATAAAGAGACATTTACACGTGAGCTATTGAAACTTAATCAGGAAAACAAAATAATTCGATTTTTGGAGAGAATGGAAGATTATACACGCGAAGATATATCAGAGGGAAATATAGTTCCAATAATAAGTGCATTAATGGATGTTGGCGATTTGTTCCCTGATGGAAGTAGAGGCTTCTTCGCGACAGATACTCCAATGCGACTTCTGAGACTATTTTATCAATTGAGTCATCGATTCAATGAGCATGAAGAAAGGTTTGAAATTTTTGCCGATGCTATAAAAAAGACTTCAAATAGTTTATATACAATTGTACACGAAATTGGTGTGCAGTGTCAGCAACATGGTAAATATGGATTTAACGAAAAAGCAGAACCGCCTAAAAACACAACAGTAAGTTCTGATCAACTTGATGAATTAGTCAAATTGTCATTAATAAAAATCAAGAAATGGGCAAAAGCCGGTAAGTTGGCAAAACATAACCATCTCATTTCCATCCTATTTATGTGGCGTCGTTGGGCTGACCCAACGATCGTACGTAGTTATGCACAGTCTTTAATTAAAACCGATGATGGGCTTATAGAATTCATCAAGTGTTTTCTTCATGATGTTAGAAGCTATGGAATGAAAGATTATGTGGAAAACGTTAACTGGAGGATTAATCTAGAAAGTGTTGAAGCATTTCTTGAGTTAAATAAAGTCGATAAAAGACTCCGAAAAATAAGGCATAAATCAGAATACAACAAGTTAGAGGATAAGGCAAAGCTAGCAATACAGACATTTCTAGATACACGTGACGGCAAAATTAAAGATAGGTTTTAAAAGGAAATATCGGTGATGGTTCTATTTAATTCTGACGGAAAGAGAAAGATAGGATTTATCTGATAACCATATCGGTTGTAGTTATGATTGTAAATAAGTGAGTCAAATGAAACGCGCTAAATCCAAACACACTAAATCCAAAGGAATTCTTCGTTTCTTTATTCCGCAATATGATGAAATTTCGCTGTTTGCGATGAGCATGACATGTACTTTCCTCTTTGGTGTCTTTCTACTTTCCACAACTTTGAATGAATTTTCAGAATATTACAAAACTTACAATTTAAGCAACTTCAGCGACTTCAGAATAATTTTGGCAATCATAGTGTTCTTTTCAGGTCTTACGCTATCAATCTATCACGCTTTTACGGATCGACCTAAATCATCAATGGAAAAATACTTTATGTTATTCTTTGCTGTTATATTGAACGCATTCAGTGGCTTTTGCGCAGGTGCATATGCACTTAGCAGAACAACTGGCTGGTTAGTGGTGTTTCCTATTTTGAATATCGTAAATGCTGTAATTCTACTTTTTATGTTCAGAATTAATATAATAAATGAAGAAAATATAAGAGATGAAAATGCATCTCTCCTTCAGATTGTGTTTACAGCGGCAGTTGTTTTTATCATGTTCGTTGTTTGTCATTACATGTACAAGCTAATTTGGATACAAACTCTTTCAATCTGTGTCGTATATGCCACTAATATTGGCCGAAAAGTTCAGCCATTGATTTTGTATATGAATCAAAAAGAAGAAGCAGCTAGTACAAAGGGTTCATTTAAAATATAAAACAGAAAAAAATATTTTTTAAAGAAAGCGGATAGCCGCGACAAATAGAAAGGAGAAATACAATAATGGCAGATATTTTAGGAATGATCGGATGGACTTCTTTAAGTTTCGTTGCTTTATTTATTGTTCTGCTGTTTATCATTCGCGGTTTTTGTTTGATTGGGGCCAATCAGGTCGGCATCCTTACGAAAAACATGTTCGGCAAGAAAATGCCCGAAGGCCAAATCATCGCGCGTAACGGAGAAATCGGAGTTCAGGCGAAGACTCTGATGCCGGGGCTCTACTGGAGGATACCCATCATCTGGTCATTTGACAAAGTTCCCGTCGTGACGGTGGATATTGCCAGCATAGGCATCGTTGAATCTATTGCCGGCGAACCACTGCCTAAGGGCAGGGTGTTGGCCGACGAAGTCGAGTGCAATCAATTTCAGGACGCGGAGATGTTCCTGGCCAATCATGGCAAGAAGGGACCGCAGGTTGGTATCCTGCGTCCGGGCACCTACCGGATCAATTCGATCATGTTCCATATTACCAAAGCTCCCGCGGTAAGAATACATGAGAACACTATCGGTATCGCTGTTGCTAAAGATGGTATTCCCCTGCCGACAGGCTATGTCATCGCGCCGAAGGCCAAAAATGCCGACGGTACTGAGGCCGACCATAAAGCTTATCAAAACGGCCAGCTCTTTATCGACAGCAATGGATACCGTGGTCCACAGCTGGATACCCTTCAGCCGGGAATATATTATATCAATCCGAATTTGTTTGATGTCAAAATCGAAGATGTCGCCGAAGTTCTTCCGGGGTATGTAGCCGTTATCAGGTCCAATGTCGGTCTGGAGTTGGAGAGGACGCCCGAAGGACCAACCGGAGCCACCGGTGAAGGAAAACTCTGTGGTCCGATCCATGAAGATGTTGAGAAAATACTGATCACTGATAAATATACGCGCGGAATTTGGAGAGAACCGATAGCGCCCGGAAAATACAATCTGAACGCGATTGCTTTCTCAGCCTATCAGGTGCCTACTTCCGCTGTTACTATCGATTGGGCAAGCGAGGGAAGAATCGGGACGGAAGTGAAGGGCGTCAAACCGACTGAGGCCAAGGCCGCTGGCGTTCTGTACAGTTTTGATCCCTTGAAGGTAACGTCTAAAGACGGCTTTCAATTGGAAGTCAATGTCCGAATGGTCATTCGCATTCAACCGGGTAATGCGGCCTACATCATCGCCAGGTTCGGGTCCGTGGCCAACCTGATTGATCAGATCGTCCATCCGCTGATCGATTCATCTTTCCGGAATAAAGCGGGAGAGAAGAAAGCGATCGATTTTTTCCAGAGCCGGACGGACCTGCAGACCGAAGCGCTGGTACACGCCAAAGACCGGTTTGCCGAGTACAATGTCGAGGCGCAAAACCTGCTCATTGCTTATATCGATATTCCCAAGGATTTGCTGGATACCCAGACCAAGAAGGAAATTGCCAATCAGCAACAGGCGCAGTACGACCAGGAAGCCATGGCTCAGGAAAAACGCATTGCGGTTATGGAGAAATCGTCCCGGGCGGACAAGCAGAAAGATGTTATCGATGCCAAATTATCCATCGACATCAATAATGACAGGGCTGAGGCCAAAGTCAGGGAGGCTGACGGGAACAGGCGCTCTGTGATCCTCCAGGCACAGGGAACTAAAGAGTCCACAATACTAATGGCCCAGGGCACTAAAGAATCTACAATCATGGTGGCTGATGCCAATTCCTATAAGAGCAAGATTGAAGGCGATGGTGTTGCCGCCGCCTACAATGCCCAGAAAGAGGCTATCGGTCAGCAGAACGTAGCAATAATAAAACTCGTACAGGAGATAGCGGCCGGTAAGATCCAGATTGTGCCTCAGGTTCTGGTTGGAGGAGGTGAGGGCTCGTCGAGCGGCAATCTTTTCAATACCTGGTTGTCTCAAATGATTGCTCAAAATGTATCGAAAAATGAAGGAAAAGAAATAAAAGCGGCTGAATCACGGGTATGAACCCCAAAGCAAGCTGCGGGATATTAGACCCTCCGCTACGCTACGCTTTCGGAATTGGAGTTTCAATAATAATTTGCAGCCTCTTTGACGCGTGACAACTTATGGGAGAGCTGACCGCCCTGGCATTATTTGCCAGATGCGGTCTTGCTTTCAGGAACAGGTTTTGATAACGAGTGTCGTTGAGGAAAACCATGAAAAAACTTTCATCAGGAAGCACATTTTTCTATAAACGAATTTTTCCGGTTCTCTGGTTCGGATTTATAATTTTCTTTCTTTCGACGGCATTATTGGCTGAATCGAAAGGGACCAACTCGGATGATATGATCGTGATATTTGTTACCGCTGTTTTCATGGCAGTGATCGGCTATGTTGTTATGAAAAATCTGCTGCTTGATCTTATGGATGAAGTATACGACGAAGGTTCATCTCTGCTTTTCAAAAACAAGGGGAAAACAGTTCGGGTGAATTTGATCGATATAAAAAATGTCAGTTATTCGGTAGCGGTTAATCCTCCCAGAGTAACATTGAGCCTGCGCTGTAAAACGGAATTCGGCGATGAGCTTAGTTTTTCACCGCCCGCCAGTCTTATCCCATTCAAAAAGAATCATGATATTGCGGAATTGATTGACCGTATTGACAGAGCGAGGGGCTAAGCGGCGGTTTAAGGATAAATTGCACTGCTTAAAAACTGATGCTGGAGGTTGATACAGCATGTTGGAAAAACTTTCCGGACAAAAAATAGTCTGTCCCTGGTGGCTGTGTTTTACATTCGATAATCCTTTGCGAAAGTTGGTTCACAATCCTGAAAAAATCCTGAGTCCCTATGTCGGGCAGGGACAACGTGTGATTGATATCGGCGCCGGCATGGGTTATTTTTCCATTCCTCTGGCGAGGCTTGCCGGTCCGTCAGGTCATGTGACGGCCATTGATATACAGACTAAAATGCTCTTGGCCCTGGAGAAGAGGGCTGAAAAATGCGGGGTATCGGAAAGAATCACCACCTATCTTGCCGGCTCTGATTCGTTGGGCTCTCATCCGGCAGTGGATTTTGTTCTGGCCTTCTGGATGGTTCATGAAGTGCCGGACCGGCAAAGATTCCTGAGCGAGATTCGCAGTTTCTTAAAACCCGACGGGTTGTTTTTGCTTGTTGAACCGGTCATTCATGTGCCGAAAAAATATTTTCTACAGACATTGGAAGTGGCCGGAGATGTCGGGTTCCGGATAAGGGAAACACCCAAAATCAATATGAGTAACAGCGCGGTGCTGATAAGAGCAGAAAAGCCGTACTGATAAAAATTCGGATACGATGACATAGGGTTATAATAACCGGAAAAACAAGATGAAAGAATCCATAAAGAAGCCGTGGGAAAACAAGGAATATTTTACTGCGGAGCAGTGCTATATTACAGAATTATCCAATACACCGGACGATCCGGCAGTGTCCATCGCCCGGGCGCGAGTGGAGGCCGGAGTTACAACACGCTGGCACCGCCTGAAAGGAATTACCGAGCGCTATTTCATTATCAGCGGAAAAGGGCTTGTGGAGATAGGAGCTTTGCCGCCCCGGGAAGTAACCACCGGCGATATCGTGCTTATTCCGCCGATGTGCCGCCAGCGAATTACCAATACCGGTTCGGATGATTTAATCTTTCTTGCCATATGCTCCCCGCGTTTTACGCAGGACACTTACGAAGATATCGAAGATCAATAAAGTTTTGTTGTCATACCGGCGCAGGCCGGCATCCAGTATTAATTCTTTTGTTTTGATTAAAGTTACGTGATGTTAAAAAATTATCGTCGCTTGTGATAGAAAACGTTAAAAGTTTACAGAATGATACAGAGGCATCTACATTATTTAAACCTACTTCACATGTGGAGAAATAATAAATGAAACAGTGTCTGGGTTGCAGTGCGAAATTACCACTAGGTCAGTTGATTAAACCTCTTTTCATTCACGGCTTCGGTGTAACAATCATTTGCCCTAACTGCAAGGCTGAGTTCCGGTACAATGGTTTGGTCAGCTTTGTGATTTCACTGCTTATGATGGCGATGATTGTTGCCGCGATCAATCTGTTCAAAATAAATCTATTCGCAAACATTGTACTTTCTCTTATTATTCTTAATACGATTTATATTTTTTTGTTTATAGCTTTTTGTCCTTTAAGACAACAGCGTAAGCCTTGAATTCAAGAGGCTGAACAATCCACTTGTAATATAGTAACTTGATTTTATATAATAATACTGATATTTTTTAATCATAGAAAGAGATTTATACACAAAGTAACGGCCTGTGTTTACAGAATGATGCAGACTGCATAATCATTGTTTGCTCCTTGGAGGAAATGTGAAAAGATGTATTTACTGCCTCATAGTTGTCCTGATCTGTCTGGCTCTTAACGGATGTGACAAAGCCAGCCTCATGAACAAGATGACTTCGCCAGAAGATAAGTCAACGGCTATCAGCTACATTGAAATGCTTCGACAAAATAAGTTTGATCAAATCGAAAACGACTTGGATTCCAGCATAAAATCTCCTGATATTCGCGCAACTCTAGTAAAAATGGCGAATCTGATTCCGGCAACAAACCCTGAATCAGTTAGAGTTGTAGGGTCTCAAATCATGAATGGGCCAAGTGTGCATACCGCAAATATCACTTTTGAATACAAGTTTTCTGAGAAATGGCTGCTAATCAATGTAGCGATACAGAAAAAGAAAGGTGTCTCTACCATTCTCGGGTTTAATGTAAATCCTATACCAAGTTCCCTGGAGCACATGAACAGATTTACACTAGCGGGAAAAGGAACCATCCACTATCTGATGTTGGGGCTCGTGTTTTTGGCGCCTTTGTTCACTCTCTATGCTTTGGTTCTATGCATAAGAGCAAAACTTGCAAAGAATAAGTGGCTTTGGATAATCTTCATCGTCTTCGGGATAGCTAAGTTTAGTCTCAATTGGACGACCGGGCAATGGCTCATTACGCCGTTGGCCGTTCAATTTTTCAGTGCCGGTGCATTTGCGCCCGCTTATGGCCCGTGGACGCTTTCAGTCTCTCTGCCTCTGGGAGCAATCATATTCCTGTTTGTACGAAGAAGAATCCAAACAAGTGAGCTAACAACCGCATAAACGTCTCGCGGCGCTGTCGGGCCACTTCCGGTTATGCAGGTGTTAAGGAAGCCGACGACCTCGGCCTGCGCCGGTGCAGGCTGTGCCAACAAAGATAGCGCTTTAATTATGAGGGCTGTTCAAAAATGTTCAGATGCGAGCCGCGCGAAAACAGAACCGCGAGGCGTATATGAACATACGTTGAGCGGTGATGTTTGCAGCGCAACAAAGCAGATGGGCATTTTTCAAAAGCCCCGCTACATGAAGCTTTCCGGGTCCACATCGGCGACAATCTTCACCTGGCTGTTTTTGTTATTGTCGATAATTTCCCGCGCGATTTGATGCAGCGCGTTGATATCCGTGCCTTTGATCATCATCTGCCAGCGGAAGCGTCCCCGTATTTTGGACAAAGGCGATTCCGCCGGTCCGATAATTTGGGCGCTGTTTCCATGTCGGGCTTCTATCTTTTTCGCTACTTTCCCCAAACGTTTGGCTTCCTCGGTCAACATATCTTTTTTAATCGAGGATAAACGAAGATTGATGATCCGTCCGAAAGGCGGGTACTGCAGAGCCTTGCGGAATTCGATTTCTTCTTGGTAGAATGATTGATAATCATGTTTTTGAGCGTGTTTGAGCGCGTAATGCTCGGGATTGAAAGTCTGTATAATTACTTTTCCGGGAGTATTTCCTCGTCCGCCGCGTCCGGCGACCTGCGTGATCAGTTGAAAAGTTTTTTCCGCAGCCCGGAAATCCGGCATATTCAGAGAGGTATCGGCGGAAATGACGCCTACCAGTGTTATGGAAGGGAAGTCATGTCCCTTGGTAATCATTTGCGTGCCGATGAGAATATCGATTTCCTTCTTCTCCAGCGCCTGGAGGATTTTTTCCTGAACGCCTTTGCGGGAAGTGGTGTCGGAATCCATTCTTTGAATCCTTGCCTCGGGAAAAAGTTTTTCGATTTCTTTTTCCAGTTTTTGAGTGCCGACGCCGTAACTTAGAATCCTGCCGCTTTTACAGGAAGGACAAATGGGCAGTGATTTAATCGTGAAGTCGCAATAATGACATTTGATCACGCCTTCCGCGATATGATTTTTCAGAGAAACAGCGCAGTTGGGACAGCGGAAATTGTAGCCGCAGTCGGCGCAGACCAGAAAGGTGTCGAATCCCCTTTTGTTGAGAAAGAGCAAAGCTTGTTCTTTGTTTTGAAGAGCATTCCTTATTCCGTCAATCAGGGCGTCGGAAAGAATGGGAACTTTCCCCGCCTTTTCCTGCTGGGCTTTCATGTCGATGATCTCGACAACAGGCATGGGTTTGTCATCCACGCGCTGCGGCAATTCCAGATGGCGGTATTTTTTTGTCTGCGCATTGAAATAGGTGTTGACGCCGGGCGTCGCGGAACCGGCGATGACAACGGCGGAAGACATTTTTGCTTTCAGAATAGCCATATCCCGGGCGTTGTAGCAGAGACGTTCATCCTGCTTGTAGGAGCCGTCATGTTCTTCATCGACAATAATCAGTTTCAAATCCGGCAGCGGAGCGAAAAGGGCGGAGCGGGTGCCGACGACAAGTTTTATCAATCCGCGTTTGATCTGCCGCCACTGATCGTAACGGACGGATTTGGCAATGCCGCTGTGCAGAACGGCGATTTGCCGCTTGTCGAATCTTCCGGCGACGCGCGATATCAACTGCGGCGTCAAGGCTATTTCCGGAACGAGGTAGATAGCAGAGTTCCCGTTTTTCAGGACTTCTTCAATTGCCTTTAAATATATTTCCGTTTTGCCGCTGCCCGTCACACCGTGAAGCAGGACGGGCGTGAAAATGTTTTTTTCAAGATGCTGCGAAATTTCCCCCATAACCTGCTTTTGTTGATGATTAAGAATAATCCCGTCTTTGCTTTGACTGATAACCGAATCGAAAGAAGCCGTTCGTATTTTTTCACCGGCAATAAAGTTGATAATTCCCTTTCCGTGCAATTTCTTAATCACAGCGCCGGAGATACCCGACTCTTCTGTGAGATTATTCAAAGACAGAGTTCCGTTTATTTTAATAAATTCAATCAGTTTATTTTGTTTTTCCGTTAATTTTTCTCCCGCGATTCTGCTTTCATCAAGCATCACCCTTTTTTCGCTTTGCACGGAAAGCTGTTTGTTTTGTTTTCTTTCGATTTTGAGAAGTCCCAGGGATTGAAGTTTTTGCGCGACTGAGGAAACATTTTTCAGGCCGCTGATTTGGGTTACACTGTTCAAAGCGATGCCCTGGGGATACTGAAGCAGAAAATCCAGCAGTTTTTTTTGAACCGGCGTAAGATGAACATCGGTTTCCGAGGCCAATGGCGTGATCCAGAAAAAATCCTTTTTCTCAGAGCCGGAGGGAATGATTTCAGCCAGCGCCTTGCCCAGCGGGTACATAAAATAATTGGCAATCCATTGGTAAAAAGAGAGATCCTGAACGTTGAAAAGGGGTTCCTCATCCATGACTTCGGCTATGGGTTTTATGCTTTGCAAATCGCAGGACTGATTTATTGTGACAATAAAACCGGTGCGTTTCTTGTTGCCGAAAGGAATAAAAACGCGCTTGCCTATGGCCGCCTCTTTTTCTAAAGCGACGGGAACTTCATAGGTAAAGAGTTTGTCAGAAGGAATGTTTAAAGCAACATTTACATACATGAAATTTACCATTTCAAACTCAAAGCGCTATCTTTGTTGGCATCGTCGTCGGCTTCCTCGACGTATGTTCATATACGCCTCCGGAGCCTTCTTCTCGCCGCCTCGATATCATCTATGATTTAGAAATGGTAGTATCATTTTTGATTTAAAAATGGAATTGTTAATGGGATATTAATATACGTATCGGCATAATATCCCAAATGCAAAAACAGAAATCATGTTGATTAATGTTTAATATTAAGCTATTAGGTTTAAAATTACAAATTTTTCAGCGGGGTATTATGCCGACAGTACGGTCGGCGTTTACAATATTAATGAGACCCGAGCTTCAGAAACAAAGTGCATTGAAGCTCGCAGGTCGAATTATCCCGCACAGCGGAGGGTCGAAGACCCGTGGTATAACCGATCCATATAAACAATGTTGGGCAAGAAATAAAAATTCAGGGGCTCCCTTTTTGGAGGTTGAAATGCACTTTAATATTGAAAAATTGCAGATATGTTTTATGACACTTTTTAATATCTGTTTGTTGCTCGCTACCGGTCAGCATGCTTTTGCGGGCTGCGAGACCTCTTTAAAGCTTGAGGGTGTGATGTCTGTTGAGTGTTGCGCGCCCCGCGATAAATGCATACCGGCGGGAAAAGCCGTCTACGAATATTCGGAAGCTGCGAAGGATGATCCCTCTCTACTGAGCATTAGTTTACAGTCAAGTCCATGGCACTTTTATGATAACGATATGAGAATCCTAACTGTAGAAGAGTTAGCCGAGATGGTGAAACCAACAATAAAAAAGGTGCAACGAATTGCCTTGATTGCCTCATGGACGGGAGTAGCACCCGACCGCAATGGTAAGTCACTCGCACAAAAGCTATCTGACGCGTTAGATGGTTTCCCGGTCACTGGCATGGACGGATTCGTTTGGATAGCAAAGGATGGCTCTGTGCGTACAACCCACCAGGCATTTACAATAAAACAAAGATGTCCTTATGGAGTTCATCCGGGCAATGAGGTCATGGTTTCTCTTGTTGCAGGATGGCCTGTTGGATTTGAAGAGGATTATGTTAAGGAACGAAATTCCGAAGGAATTATGAACGTAGGGGCAGGTTGGGATATCTTCATGTTATGCCCTGAGAGGGCTCTACAGTCCTTCGAAGCCGCTGCAAAACTCTCAAATCCTACTGCTGCATACAATGCGGCATTGATGCGCCTTGAGCGTGGTAAGGGTGATGATGTTAAAGTAGCGACTAATCTTCTCATGCAAGCAGACAAACTTGGTGACAAGAAGGCGCGCGCTATGCTCCGGAAAATCAATCGTGAAGGTATGTAAAAACATAGCCCAACAAGAGCAATCCACCCGATCGCTGCGCTCCGGCTGATTTTTTCGTTCTTTCAAATGTTCATCCTTGAATTTTACGGCTTCAAACAGCTGAACATTAAATGCAATCTTCCGCTATCTGTTTTACAAAATAAAAAAGCCCCGGTGCCGGGGCTTTTTTATGAAATTATTCTTTTTAAGGTTATTCGCCTTTGAGCTTCTCCATTTTTTCCTGTTTTGTTTTGCAGTCAATGCACAGAGTTGTAACCGGTCTGGCTATAAGTCTCTTTTCGGAAATGGGGCCGCCGCAAACCTCGCAGATGCCGAAAGTGCCATCCTCAATTCTTTTGATAGCTTCCTGCATTTTCATGATGAGCTTGCGTTCTCTATCGCGGATGCGCAGTTCAAAATTTCTGTCGGATTCCAGAGACGCTCTGTCGTTGGGATCAGGGTAGTTTTCTTTGCCGTTGGTCATTTCGGTAACAGTTTTTCCGGCTTCGCTCAGTAACTCATTGATTTTTTGAGTGAGCATCGCTTTATAAGCCTGCATTTTTTCCTGTTTTTGTTTCAAAGCCTGTTTTTCCAAAATATTTACTCCTTGCATGAAAAACTTGGTCGTTCTTATTACACAATGAGAATTTATTTGTAAAGAGGAATGTTTATCAATAAAAATTTTTCAAAATATTGTCAAGCAAAATGATAATTACAGTAATATCAAATACTTTATATGTCGGAGCCATAAAGATTTTTAATCTTTTCGACGATATTGGTTGTCGATTTGCCTTCCACCTCGGGAATTATTGTTACTTTACCGCCCCACTTTTTAATTTCCTCGCGTCCGACAACCTTTTCTTCCGGCCAGTCTCCCCCCTTAATCAGAACGTCCGGTTTGAGGAATTTGATGAGTTCCAGAGGAGTTGCTTCCGGGAATATTGTTACAAAATCAATGAATTCAAGAGCTTCAAGAACTTCCGCTCTCTCCTGTTGGGGCACCAGCGGCCTTTTTTCTCCCTTGATGGAACGGACGGAAGAATCGCTGTTGAGAGCGAGCACCAGCACATCGGCCGTTTTCTTAGCCTCGCGAAGATACCGTACATGGCCGACATGCAGGATATCGAAACAACCGTTGGTAAAAGCTATTTTTTTGCCTTCTTTCCGCAGTTCTTCCAGTTTTGTCCGGAGAGTTTCTCTTTCCAAAATTTTATTCATTATTGCTCCTTATATTGAAATCAGTGGGGGAGGACTCTGGCGATTGTCAAGACGGAAACTTTTTGCGCTCCGGCCCTGATTAATGTTTTAGCGCACTCATTCACAGTGGCTCCCGTCGTGTAAACATCATCAACAAGAATAATATTTTTATCCGCGATTTTTTGGGGATCGCTTACTTCAAAGGCTCCTTTAATATTTTGTTTCCTTTCTTTTTTGTTTGATCCGGTTTGGGTTAAAGTGAATTTACGCCTTTTCAGGAGGGAAAAGTTGACCGGTATTTGTTTCTTTTTTCCAATGACGCGCGCCAGAATCAGGGATTGATTAAAACCGCGTTCCCGGAGTCTTTTGATATGCAGAGGCACCGGCATCATCAGGGAGTAATCCGTGAAATTGATATCGGGAAAGGAAAAATCAGCCATAAAAGAAGCCAGCATTTCCCCGACGGATATATTGCGGTTGTATTTAAACTGATGAATGGCTTTGAGAATAATCTCTTCGTAACTGAAGACGGCGCGGGCATATGAAAAGTAAGGTCTTTTCTCCAGGCAGTCTCCGCATAAATGATTTTCTGCGGGACTATCGGAAAAAGTTGTACCGCAAACCGGGCAGATACTGCCGTTTATAAATTGGATTTCCTCATGGCAGGTTGAACAAAATATTTGACCGTTAAAAGGTTTCAGAATTTCAGCGCAGCCGAGACATTTGGGAGGGAAAATAACTTCGCTTAAATGACTGATAACTTGGCTTAAGGTCATGCCATTTCCTTATTTAATCTCTTTATTTCCTTTTTGTTTTCGTCAACGGTCATCTTGGGGGCATCCCATAGATTTTCCAGGTTGTAAAAAGTTCTGACGGGTTCGTAAAAAACGGAAATTACCACATCATCGTAATCAAGCAAAATCCACTGGCCGTTGGCTTCGCCTTCGACTCCCAAAGGACTGATTTTCGCTTTTTTTAAATATTGTTGAATCGCTTGGGCGATGGCCTGGACTTCCCGCTCCGATGATCCGCTGCAGATAATCATATAGTCGGTAAACGCGGAAATTTCT
>JAJFTS010000201.1 GCA_021372815.1 Deltaproteobacteria bacterium
TTGCAGTCCTGTCCTCCGATATCGATAATTGTCCGGATACTCCGATCCACCCAGAAGGCGCCCAGTCCGTGGCAGGATATCTCGCTCATGTTAATCCGGGCGAAGGGAATTTCGTAACGACCATAGCCGGTGCTACAGCAGCAGTCCAAATCGGAAAAGCGAAGATTTGCCGTAGTTAGAGCTTTTTCCATCACTTCCGTGGCCGAATCTATGGTCGTCGACCTTACCCTGATGATCTCACCGGCCATTGTGCCTTTTTCATTCATGATAAAGGCCTTGGCGGTAAGAGATCCGACATCGCATCCTGCTACAATCATGACTTCCTTTAACAGATTCTTCCCGATTCCTTATAAATCAGAAATAAATTAACGCGGGGGCATTTACCTTTAATGTGTTTAGTGTAGCAAATTGCTATCTAATGTCAAGAATTTTGTATATCAATTTTAATAATTGAATTACTATTTGACAAGATATTGATAATTGTATAAAATAAAAACAGGAGGAAATATATATGGCCAACCAACAAGTCCCGGAAAAAGTTGTTCGTATTCTCATGAGGGATATTTTCAACAATAAGCTTAAGGCCGGCACAAAACTTCCTCCGGCAAAAGAAATATCCAGGCAGATGAAAGTCGATTTAAGTTCTTTGCGAATCGGTTTAAAACAACTGGAATCCATGAACCTTCTCGACATCAGACAGGGTGACGGGATCTATGTAAAAGACTATGTGCAACATGCCGGCATCGACTTTCTCAGCCTTCTCTTTTCCCAGAAAGATGAAAATGAGCAAAAAATGATTGTTGATGATTATTTCATCGATGAAATATGGGAATTCTGGACAGCCGTTTTTCCGGAAATATTAAAAATGGCCGCCAAAAGATTTTCCCCGCGCGACGTTAAGGCGATTGTGGGACTAATCAATGAAGAACTTGCCAACCTTGACGACCGGGAAAGGGTCATCGAACTGCAGGAAAAGCAGCAAGACCTCGTGGTCAAGGTGACCAACAATACGATATTCCTGCTGCTGGCCAATTCTACCCGCCCCCTGCGCAGAAAAATTATAGAGATATTCGTCAATTCCATTGACCGGAAAACTCTGGAAAAATTCGCCAAAACAAAGGTGCTGCTTATCAAAGAGTATACGTCGGGTACTTTGACCAACTCTGTGGCTGCTTCGGAAAAATACCGGGAAATGCTTTTCCTGACGCGTCAGACTGTAAAGAAGGCGTTGGCACAAAGAGCGGCTCCTTCACCCTAAAAAAACTGAATCGGCTGATTGTTTGCGATATTCTCCATAAATTTATACCGCTTTCATTGCATTCGTCGTTCATCGTAAACTGCTATACCGAACAATCGCACATCCCCCATGCAAATGTCAGCAATGGCCTTGACATCTGGGAGACAGGAAATTTCAAAGGCGTGTAAGTTGATTTCAGAAACGTTTTCATTGGCAAATGCGCCTCCGTTTTGTTTCCAAGCCATGCAAATCCCGGGATTTAACTCACCGGGATTTAACTCATTGACAAAATAATCGGCAATTCCTATACTGCCGGTCATGTTTAACAGGATATAAACATGAAGTAAAAAAAAGTAAGGAGAAAGAAACATGGCATCAAATTTTTTGTATTCCACCCGTGAACAAAAGTTCATATTGAAAGAATGGCTCGACCTGTCCAAGGTCTTTGGAGCAGGACGTTTCCAGGGAGGCTACAGCGTCGATGATATAGATTCGATCCTTGAAAACGCAATGAAAATAGCCAAGCTGTCGATAGCGCCCACCAGCGATGACGGCGACAACATCCATGCCGTATACAAGGCCGGCAAAGTCACAACACCCGAATCCTACAAGAAAGGCTACTGGGACATCCAGGAAAACGGTCTCGGCAGCAGCAACGCCGACCACTCGGATCCCAGCTCCATGCCCCTGTGCGTGATGGGCGCCACCAATGAATATCTGGCGGCCGCCAATGCCTCCCTGGGCCCCTATGCCATGGCGACCACCGGTTCCGCCGGTTTGATCCGTGATTTCGGCAGTGAAAAGATCAAGAATATTTTTCTGCCCAAGATGTTTTCCGGCCAGTGGTCCGGTACGATGGACCTGACCGAACCCAACAGCGGCTCCGACGTAGGCGACATCATTACCAAGGCAACCCCCACCAGTGAGCCCGGCATCTACAACATTACGGGAACAAAATGTTTTATCACCGGCGGCGATCAGGACATCACCGAAAACATCATCCACTTGGCACTTGCCCGCATTGAAGGCTGCGTTCCGGGAACCAAGGGCATCTCCCTGTTTGTCGTTCCCAAGTACTGGCCGGACGCCAATGGCGAAAAGGGTGAGTTCAATGACGTAAACTGCGGCGGTATCGAGCACAAGATGGGCCTCCGGGGCTCGGCAACGGCCATTGTGAACTTCGGTGAAGAAAACAAGTGCCGGGGCTACCTCCTGGGTGACGCGCCCGTTGACGGCAAAGGCAAGGGCATGGCCCAGATGTTCCAGATGATGAACGAAGAGCGCACGGTAACCGGCCTCGCTGCCATGTCCGCGGCAACAGTCGCCTATAACAACGCCTGCGCGTATGCGGCAGGCCGTATTCAGGGCCGCCAGCTCACCAACCCCAAGGCGGGCAGGGTTCCCATCATCAACCACGAAGACGTGCGCCGTATGCTCCTGTTCCAGAAGTCCATTACGGAAGCGTCCCGCGCTATGATTGCCTTTTCCTACTATTGCATGGACATCGCGGAGAACACGACTGATGAGAACGAACGCAAACTGGCCAAGGCCTATATAGAAGTAAACATCCCCATCGTCAAAGCCTGGTGCTCCGACATGGCGTTCCTCTCCATCTCGGAAGCCATGCAATGCTATGGCGGATACGGTTTCTCGGAAGAGTACCCCATCGCCCAGCAGCTCCGTGACTGCAGAATCTATCCCATTTGGGAAGGTACGAATTACATCCAGTCCATGGACCTTATCGGCCGTAAATGGATGATGGCCGGAGGTCAGGTTTTTGCTGGCTGGCTCGGCGAGATCGATAAGTTCGTACAGGCCAACAAAACCAACGCCGTATTCGGCGCGCAAATCGCTCTTTTAGAAGAAGCGCTGAACAACTACAGAGACATACAGAACACCATGGCCGGTTATCTGGGTCTGGGCAAGTTCGGCATGATCGGCTTTTTCGCCACCAGAATACTGCATGCTACGGGTTACATTTACGGCGCAAAACTCCTGCTGGAGCAGGCACTGATCTGCCAGAAAAAAGTCGAAGAAATCGGCAAGGAACACTTTGAGTATCCTTACTACGCAGGCAAGGTGGCATCCGCCAAATTCTTCTGCCACAACATCCTGCCCGTCGTGGGCACGATTCTGAGAGTGATCAAGGAAGGCGACAATTCCATCATGGAAGCACCCGAAGCAGCTTTTACCGTGTAAACCTGAACATCATCTCATGGGACGGGGAGTTACCCCGTCCCTTTTTTATTCCCTCATAATTTATAATATGATCTTTAAAAGACTGAACCGGTACTTATCGAAATCTTAAATTAAAAGTGTTCCCGAAAAGGCGCATACCCGTAAACCCCACCGGCCACATCATTCTTGTCCCGAATATATCTGTTTTCACAATGCGCGCCTTCAGCGGATTTTTGTAGTCGGCAATTAAACTTCTGACCGGATCATAATCAGAATGTTTGATGTCCAGCACAGCATTGGCGCTATAGGATTCATGAATGGCCTCCCTGGGCTTGAAAAGCCAGATCGGATTGAAAGTGAAGGACTGCCACATTCCGCCGATGTTGAAGGTCTTCCTCTGGAGCACCGGCGCGGGATGATCTTCTTTTTTCACACGCTCCGCTTCAATTGAAAGAACTTCGACCCCGCGCCGTGTTAAGCTTGTTTTTATCTTATTTCCGTCATCCGCAAATGGAATTTCGGCCATTTTTTTCGGGTAGCCGAGAAGTTCGCGGCCATAAATCATGGCCGTATCGTCGTTCACGATCATCCAGGGACAATAGACGCCTTTTCCCAGCGGCGTGCAGACGTGTACCAGCAGCGCCGCTTCATTGTAGGTCCCCGTGAAAGCGGTGCGTGTATATTTGACAATGAATAAAGTTGCCCGATGTGGTTTATCCAGGCACATAAACAACGGAAGAATTTTTTTCGTCTCTTCCGGATTGAGAGGAACATCAACAAGAACAAAATTTGTGTCCTCCCAGAGCTTGATTTTCAATCGTGTAATTTTGGACAATATTTTTAATTGTCCCCGGATGCTGTGCTCCTTTTCGTTGAGCGGAAAAGGCACCTCGATCAACTTTGCACCTTTTGCCATAATCCCTCCCTTCCATCATTTTTCAATCACGTCCGTTCCAAAATGAAATGTGTAAATATCGGCATATTGTCTATCTTACCGAAATTAACGCCACCTGCCGCACCTGCGCTTTTAAATTTTCAAGATAAGATTCCCGGGGCTGAGCAATCGTCCCCTTTTCATCGTACTCTTTTTTTGCCATGGACTGCACGGCGCTGTCGATATCGCCGTTTGCGGCATTGAGATACGTCTCGATCAGTTCCCGATATCGGGGAGTTGCCTCAAGAGACCGCTGTAAAAAAACGGTGGCGTCATCATCGGTAAAGACCCACATGTGCCCCATACAGATAAGTTTTGGTTGAAGTCTGATAATCTTTTCCAGCGAGGCAACGTAATCATCATAAGATGATAAAAACTCGACCTGCACATGTCCATCCTTGTCGCCTTCGGGAATACCGCATGCTTCTCCCGGGAAGAGCGCCCGGATTTCGGGGATGTAAAACGCCAGTGAGTCGCCGGTATGCCCCGGCACCTCGTAAACTTCGCAGGTTGCTCCGCCGAGATCAAACCGGTCGCCCTCTTTGAGATGAATTTCAAAATTTACCGCCTCGATATGAACATCCTCATCGCCGGCAATGTTTTGAAATGACCGCCTTTGCAGCTCGCTTAAGGCACTCATCAGTTCCAGGACGGATTGCTTCTTCATCAAACTCCCGACCCGCCCGGCGGCGCCGGCCTGCAGATGCGGCAGCTTTCTTTTCAAGTAAGGAATCGAACCCAGATGGTCGAAATGGGAATGGGTCGCAAAAACAAAGTCCAGAGCGTTTTGATCGCCAAATATTTTTTTCAGCGAAGCAAGATAGGCCGGCCCCATCATGTTGATTCCGGCATCGATCATTAAATGCCTTTCTTTTCCTTTAATGATATAACCGGGGTAGAAAAGGTTTCCGCCAACGCTTATCCACTCGCCAAAATCGCCGTCTGCAGCCAATTTCATCTCTCGTCCTTTTGATCGCGGGCTTAAGGTCAGGATCAAAGATTCGATCCCGCCTGTCGGCCGAATCTATTTCAACTCGGCGCGATGCTTGTGATTATCTGATAAAATTGGTCCGGATCCGTTCTTCCGTTTCCGGCAGAGCCACCCCCGCCTGTTTGCCGGCATGGATTGATTTTAAAAGCCAGGCCATATTCCGTCCCAGCATTCGCATAACCTGCATGCCTTCCAGATCCTGCCGCACTTCCTCCGGCGTGTTGCCATGCACCATGTTCCAGTACTGAGAGGAGACCACCGGCATGTTGTTGATGGTAAAATATTTATTGAGCTGATCCAATGCCGCGGTAGCGCCGCCCCGGCGGCAGCTGACGATGGCCGCTCCCGGCTTGTAGGCAAATCTATCACTGCCCGCAAAAAAACAGCGATCCAGAAATGAGGTTATAAAACCGGATGCTCCCGCGTAATGCACCGGCGAGCCGAAAATAAAGCCGTCCGACTGATCCGCCTGATCCAGCGCGACATTCACGACATCATCGTCAAACACGCATTTGTTCAGCTCCAGACATTTTCCGCAGGCCGTACATCCCCGGATGGGTTTCTTCCCGATATAGAATATTTCCGTTCCAATATTCTGCCCGTTTAATTCCTTTTCCACTTCACAAAGGGCTGTGTAGGTGCATCCTTTTTTATTCGGACTGCCGTTAACCAATAATACTTTCATATTATGTACCTCCTTTGACCGGCAAATGCAGAATTACAGACATACCGGATAAACTTCCCGGTCTGTTGCGCGGCATTTCGTTTTAAAAATTGAACATACTGCGGACGACATCGGTTTGCTTTTTTCACCTCGGATGAAAAGGGAATTTAATTTCCCTGCAATTTATAAACTTTTTAATCTTTTTCGCAAACAAAAAATCTGCCTGCAGATATCAATCCATTATTTAGCCGTTACTTTCTCTTCGCAAAAAGTGAAGGATGCGTCATGTGTCTCTTAATCAGATAAAACCACATCTGCTCCGGCAGTATATTTTTCATTAACTCCTTCACTTTATTTTTTAAGCCGGGCACGCCGGAAATCATGCCCTTCTCCATCTGGTTTATTCCGAAAACAGCAGTTTCCCGGGGATCATCGAATCCGCCGATACGTTGGCTTACTTTTTCCTGCATACCCGATATCTGCCAGAACTCCGTGGCCGTCGTTCCGGGCAGAAGACAGCAGACATGAACATTCTCATCATTGACCTCCAGCGCCAGCGATTTGGAAAACTGAATCATAAAAGCTTTGGCGCCGCAGTAGGAGGAAAAATACGGCGTCGCCCTCATTCCGGCGACGGAGGCGACATTGAGTATTTTTCCGCCGCCGCGTTTGATCATGCCCGGCAGATAATGATGCGCCAGTCTAACCGGCGATAAAACATTGACGCCGATCAGTTCCCGCGTCCGACTCCACGGCATTTCATGAAAAAAACCGTACATGCCGAAACCGGCGTTGTTGATTAAAACATCAACGTCGGGATATGTTTTTATAAGGCTTTCCACTTCCGCTTCGTGGGACAGGTCGCACACATAATATTCGCATGCTGTATGGAATTCGTGCCTGATTTTTTCCGCCAATTCCTTCAGGTTTTCTTCCCGGCGGGCGACAAGAATAAGCGCATAACCTTTTTTAGCCAGTTCTTCGCTCAGATGTTTTCCTATGCCGCTGGAAGATCCCGTTACCAGCGCTCTTTTATTCATCGGTCGTTCCCCCGTTAAAAATAAGACCGGTGTGCGCGCCCGGGCAGGATAAATAATTTATCTTTTCTGCGGCGGCGGACACGGCGATCATATTTATCAAAAGCTCATAACAGGTGTTCTGTTTTCCGGAATCCAGCAAAAAGCTGTCGCCCTTTTTATAACCGTAAGCGCATGCTCTGTCTACCCTGATAATTTCCGCTTTCACGGCCCCGTCTCCCAATCCGCCGTATCTGCATAATTCCAGTTCCATGACAATACCGTCCCGGTGCGGACACTGAACCCCGACACGCTCATTTTTTCTTACCCAGTCGAATTTTCCGGAATGGATATACGTCCAGTAATAAGGAAACGCGGAATAAAAAGCCAGCGTGCATATTTTCTCATCATATACATATTCTTTTTCCTTGCCGGATTCGCCGCGACATTCAAACTGCCGCGCGCCGGCAGCGATTTTAATTTCTTTTAAAAAATCAGCGCAGGAAAAACTTCTGTTTTCAATCCCGTAAAAAACACCGGACGGATCGGGACAATGCACGGAAGCTTTTTCCATTCTCCCGCCGGATGTGGAAACCAGTACCGGATAAAGAGCGTACAGACTGGCCGGGCAAAGTTCGTTGCGGTTGAACAGATTGAACTTAAACCGGTCCCCCTGCTTTACATTAAAACGGCACTCGCCCCGGACAGCGCACACCTCGATGATGACGTTCTTGTCCGGATACTCGGCAGGGACATTGAACCGATGCAGAAATTCTATCGCGGTATTTTTTAGCTTTCGAATACTCGCAGGATACAGGTTCTCGACAGAAAGCTTTGTTTCAATATAGCTGTCGAAGCCCGGACACCGGACTTTAATCCAGCTGACGGGTTTGCCGCTGCTATCCGGATATTTTGCGTTATAGAGCAGAGCCAGCGCGTAAGGATATATCGCCCGGCAGGCGTGCGGACAAAAGCCGCGGGGAAACAACCCGCCGGATTGAAAAGACTGTCCCTGTTTTTTATGATACCGGCAGGTTCTGCAAAACGGTCCCGTTTTCAGCGCCGTATCCTGAACATTAATTTCACAAACGGATTTTATTTTATCCATTATTTTATTTTCGCGATACTCAGTAAGGCATGCATAACGGATTTTTCAGACAGGCCGAAAATACTGTGCAGCGATGTCATCCCGACACATCTGCAGCCGACGCATTTTCTTTGAGCCAGGTAATCCCAGGCCTTCTTGAAACCCACTTCCTTATAATTCAGACCGTCTCCCCAGGTACCGTTACAGGCGTAAATTCCGCCGTCAAGATCGACAAAGCACAAAAGATCACCGGAAAGGCAGGGAACATAATCCTTTGTATCATAGCCGGAGCATTCTTCGTGATAAATGACCGTCCCGTTCGTTTTGGGCCATTTAAGCATGTATTCGATGCTTTCTATGGAATGCATGATCGGAGCGCCGCGCTTTTTGTAATCCAGATATCTCTTATAGAAATCCTCATGCTCTTTGTCGGATAAAATATCGTCGCCGGCGGTTTCTTTTTTCAAAACTTCGCAGTAATTGAAAGTCACGCCCAGCTGCCGCGACCTCTCCGCAACCTGATCCAGTTTCGCCGCGGTTTTTTTTGTTAAAATGGAATGAATCCGGACAGACACACCGTTCGCTACCAGTAATTCCACCGCTTTGATCGCTTTTTGATACATGCCTTTGCCGCGGTAAAAATCATTGGTTTCTTCATTACCGTCAATACTGATCGCGACGCCGTCCAGTTTTTTTACGGTACTTAAATTGTCCTTATTGATCAGGATGCCGTTGGAATTCATATCGCAGAACATTCCCTTGCTGTGAACATAATCGATGATTCTGCCGAAATCTTCGCGCATCATCGGCTCGCCGCCGAGAAACCATATCCAGCGACAACCCAGAGCATGCAATTCATCAACCACATTGAAAATTTCATCGGTGGACAACTCTTTCGCGGTTTTATATCTTTCAAAGTCGGCATAACAGTAACTGCAGCGCATATTGCAGTATTTTGTCAACTGGAGTCCGACGCGCAGGGGAACCCTCCTGTTCAAAATCCTGGCCCACAGGAGGCTTTTGAAAAAGTTCGCGCTTCTCAGCATTACTTTAAAGTTCATAGCAATGGTTTCTTCAGGCTTGATAAGATATTGTTAATGACTGGACGAAGTATAGGAAGAACGGTTGGGGATGTCAACGAAATATTGGCTGCAAAACAGCGCGCCCGGCACACGGATAAATGTGATCCGCGAAGAATCAAATTTCAAGAGAAGACGCCTTTGGAAAGTCTTTTGAAAAATTCGGGAATATACAGGGGCAATCTCTGCTTTTGGGGAAAATCCCGCATCAGCCGGAATATTCTGTCCGGATTCATGTAAAAATCCCTGTTTGCTTTTCTCTGATAATAATAAAGCGTTTCATCGGACATGTCCGAAAAATTGGCGCGAATATGAGGATATTCTTTATCATCATAATTGATGCTTTTGAGCTTATCCGGATTTTTACTCATGGCAATGTCATATACTCTTGTATTGGGAAAAGGAGCAAGGGTATAAAACGCGGTCGTATGAAGTTTTGACATGCAGGATGCTTCTATGGTCTGTTTGATATCTTCTTCCGTCTCCGAAGGGAATCCCATCATCACAAACCCGAAGGTAAAGATTTTCTTCGAAGCCGTGTATTTCACGTTCTCCAGATACTTTCGTATATTGAGATTCTTTTCGATAATCTTTTGAATGCGCGGCGAACCCGATTCCAGAGGACAGGAACAGTAGTACATACCCGCATCAGCCAGTGCGTCAATCGCCCCTTCGTTGAGCTCGTCGATACGCAATCCGTTGGGAAAAGACAAACCAATCCTGATTTCAAGTTTTCCGATAAGTTCGCAGATTTCAAACAGTCTTTTCCGGTCATGATTGAATATGTCGTCTTCGAATTCAAAACAATCTACGCCGAAGTTTTTTATGTAGAACTTCATTTCTTCAATGACTCTCTGTGCGGAATGGATGCGAAGTCTTTCTCCGAAAATCCTGTGACAGTAAATACACCGGAAAGGACAGCCTCTGCTGCTGAACAGAGAAATATATCCCCTGCGCATTGACGCGGTCATGACCGGCATGCGCCAGTAAGCTTTCAGATCAATCAAATCATAAGCGGGAAACGGAAGCGAATCGATATCTTCTATAAATGAAATGATTCCGGGATTGGAAATTATTCCATCTTTGGTGCGCCGGAATATCCCCGGCACGTCAGCCATATCCCCGCCCCCGAAATATGCATTGATAATTTTCTCAAAAGCGAGTTCCCCCTCGTAAGGAACGGCTGCATCGGCCATGTTTCCTTCCAGAGATCGGGCTTCAAACGCGGAAACATGAGGTCCGCCGATAACGATCAGCGAATGAGGAAGCACGGCCTTCAAACCGTTTGTGATATAAGGAAGACCGTACGCATTGGTGGTCATCACACTTAATCCGATAACATCCGCTCCGAATTCCCTGGCCTGTTTCACCAGCTCGTCATCCGGCATATTATCCAGCTTCTGATTAACAATACGTATTTCCACCTTGAATTTTGTTCTGATATATGCCGCCAGATACATGATCCCCAGGGGAGGAATCGTACCTAAAACTGTCTTTCTGAAACCCAGGCTGGCAAGAAATATCTTTAAGGGCCGCATAGCGAATCTTTTTATTGGAAATGAGATTATTTTTCAGGGAAGACTAGGTGAATTGCAGTTGGATGTCAACAGAATATTGCCTCACATACAATTCGGGCGGCACACGAAGATGTTCACAGGCATCACCGTTTGAGTAATTCTCTGGAGACGGGATCGGCAGCGGCGCCCATTTTTTCTGCGGCAAGAACATCTGCCCTCGCCTCACCGATGCGACCCAGTTTAT